>JAKJEP010000283.1 GCA_022705365.1 Planctomycetota bacterium
AATGTTCCACCGCCAGCGAACCGGGGTTCCGCACCAGCGAAGCCAGCTCCAGGGCCGCCAGCATCTCCGGACTGACCAGCTCATCAATCCTGAAATGGTTCTGGTACGAAATTTCCGTGGCCTTCCGATAGATCACTTCATCCACCCGGGCCACCGTGCGGGCCGCTCCCAGCTTGCGGGCCACCGAGGCACATACCAGATTGGTCTCGTCACTGCCGGTGGCGGCAATCACCAGATCGGCCCGGGCTACTCCCGCCCGAACCAACACCGACGCCGAAGAAGCCGCTCCCTGCAGCGCCTGCACATCCAGGCTGGAGGATACAAGCTGAATCCGTTCTTCGTTGTTGTCAATTATGGTCACATCATGGCCGTCTTCAGATACCTTCTCCGCTATATACCAACCCACTTCACCGGCTCCCGCTACAATCACTCGCATAATCTTTTACCTTTAATTTTTTGCCACAGAGAACTCAGAGGTTAAAGAGAAATTCTCCTTAACCCATCCACCAATCTACTTTCTCCGAAGTTTATAAGCAAACCACATTTTAAACCCGTTACTTTTAAATAAGATAATAATTGTGCGGTTGCCACATCAGGTAATTTTTGCAAAGATTTTATTTCAACTACCACCGAATTTTCGATTAACAAGTCAAGCCGTTGACCTTTTATGATATGGTTTTTATAAGTCACATCAATATCAACCTGCCTTTGGAAGGTTATTTTTTGGATACCCAATTCATGACACAGAGCTTCTTCGTAAATAGATTCCAATAAACCGGGACCTAATGCTTTGTGTGCCTCTATGGCAGCACCAATAATTTTTCCAGTTACCGAATCACTCATCTTTCTCTGTGCCCTCTGTGGCTTTTTTTTCTTTCCCCTTCGCGTCCAGCAGTTGGCCCACCACCTGCGGATTCGCCTGTCCTTTGGTTTTCTGCATGACCTGCCCCAGCAGGAATCCCCGCGCCTTGCCCGCTTTCTTTCCGCCCGAGGCAAAATCCTCAAAAGCCTTCGCATTCGCAGCTATCACTTCATTCACCAGAGCTTCCAGAGCACCGGCATCCGACTGCTGAATCAAATTATCGCTTTGGGCGATTTCGGCAGGGTCCCGGGAATCCCTCAACATCTTTTCAAAAATCGCCGCCCCGGCGGAAGCATTGACGGTTCCCTCTTCCAATAAGCCCGCCAGTTTGGCTACCTGCCCGGGCGTGACCCCCAGCTCATTCACGCCGCATTGGCGGTCATTGGCGATTTTCAGGCCAAACTGGGTAATAATGTTCGCGATCCGTTTGGGAAATCCGCCCAATTGAATGGCCGCGTCAAAATAGTCCGCCGTCGCCCGGTTGCCGGTTAAGACACTGGCATCATATTCGCTCAGCCCATACTCTTCGATGAACCGTTTCTTCATGGTCAGCGGCAGTTCGGGCATCTCCGACTGGATTCGCGCCAGCCAGGCATCGTCGATCTCCACCGGGACCAGGTCCGGCTCCGGGAAATACCGGTACTCGTGCGCCTCCTCCTTTTCCCGCTGAAAGACCGTCTCATTTCGATTGTCGTCCCACCCGCGGTTCTGCTTGCCGCGATTTTCCATGGTATAGCCGGAATCGTGTTTCCATTCCTCCAACTGTCGCCACTGCTCATACGCCACCGACCGCTCCAGCGCCCGGAAGCTGTTCAGATTCTTCACCTCACAGATCGGCGTGCGATATTCCTGGCCATGCTCGCGGATAATCAGGTTGATATTCGGCTCGAACCGCATGTGCCCCATCTGCATGTTTGCCTCCGAGATCCCCAAAAACTGCACCAGCTTCTGCAGCTCCATCGCCAGGATCTGGCATTCTTCCGGGCTGTTCAAATCCGGCTGGGTGACAATCTCCAGCAGCGGCGTCCCCGCCCGGTTCAGATCCACCTGCGAATGGTCCAGCCCTTCGTGCAGATTCTTGCCCGCGTCCTCTTCCAGGTGCGCGCGGATAATCCGGATGGTTTTCGTCCGCCCGTCCTCCAGCGGAATATCCATGTACCCGTCAAAACTCATCGGCAGATCGTACTGGCTGGTCTGGTAATTCTTGGGCAGGTCCGGGTAGTAATAGCTCTTGCGGTCCCACTTGGTAAAACGGGCAATCTGGCAATTTAGCGCCAGACCCGCCTTGACGGCATATTCGTAAGCGGTTTTGTTCATGACCGGCAGCACCCCCGGCATCCCGATGCACACCGGGCAGACATTGCTGTTGGGCGGATCATTAAACCCCAGCCGGCACCCGCAAAACATCTTCGTCTTCGTCGCCAACTGCACGTGTATCTCTAACCCTACCAGTAATTTCACTTCCATAATGGTTATCTCTTCTGTTTGAGATCACATAATGTGACCTCAATTTTTTAAAATTTTTATCGCAAATGATTCAAAAACGTTTTCAACTCCTCCAGACAGGGAGAATCTAAATCCCAATAATCCTTTTGTGCACCCCGGCCCAGCGAATTTACCACTTCTTCCTGAGCCGCTAAAAAAGCCTGTGTTTTTATTTTTGATATATTTTTCAGATTCGGCGGATTGTCCGTTCTCTGCAAACAAGACACAAAATCATTGACACATCCTATTGCCGGGTGATTTTCAATAGTTTTTAAACACAGGTCTTCCAGCATACAACCATCTATTGAGTTACCAGGCATAATAAAAACACCTATCTTGGGTTTTCCTTTGGCGAATTTTCCATTTTCTGCAGGAAGATTCTCAAGAGAAAATCCCATTTTTTTATGAAAGATATTGATAATACTTTTAAAGGCATCATCTTGATCTTTATCACGAACAATTGCTAAATGGGTAACTTCTGTAAAATTAGGCAATTCTTTAATATCCGGTAAGACTTTATTGAATTGATCTTTGCCATTGATAGGTAAGACAGACACGTTTAGCATATTTTGTTTTTTTAGCAATATATCGAAAAAGTTTTTATCATCGTTTCCTTCTACAAATATTACTTTTCTTGACTGTATTTCCAGCGTAATTTTTGAACCGACCACTTATCGTACCTCCCACATTTTTTCCAGAAATCGTTCCAGTTTCTCCACATCAAATTCGATGGATTTAAATGTATTATCCTTTCGCTCGATTCGGAATACTTTCGCTTCTTCCGCAAACAGGGAGTTTCGGGAACTTTTATCAAAGGCGTTTATATTTTCGTAAGAATGCGTGGTTGCAAACACCTGAACATTCAGCTTGTTGGCCCACGAGAAAATGGTCTTCCAAAGCGTTTCCTGCAGGGAATGATGAATACCATTTTCGATTTCATCGATCATCACAATTCCGCCCTTATAGCTGAGCATGGCCAGGGCGATGGAAAGGAACCGGACAATTCCACCTCCCATCAAATTAACCGGTATCAATTCCGGAAGTCCTATATCCGCCATAAGGATACCGGCCCGATTGAGCCGGAGATCCACAATTTTGGGATCTACTTCTCTTAATAACGATATTACCTCTCCCGTTTGTTTTTTGCTTTGAATATCATCAAATCGATCTTTAAATTCCGATTCTACTGCAGGGCTGATAAAAATCCCGCGAAATACAGGTTTGTCAATGCCCTCCGTTTTTATTCCCTCACCATTGAGAAATATCGAAGATGTTTGCGTTTTTCCTCCATCATTCAAGGTGAAGTGAAAAGTCAATCCTTCCGCAATAAAAGGCATTTCTGAATCGCCGGTTCCTCGTACCAGATCGGAATGTACCGTTTCCTCCTGCGGGATATTATGTACATCTTTTTTACGAATGTCGATTTCCAGAGAATGCCTTTTATTTTCCTCTTTGGTGATACCCATGATATGAATGGTTTTCCGGACATCCATATTATGAAAGAAAGTCGGCCAGATTTCCTTGCCCAGCAACGTGAGTCCTCGGAAGGAATTGGCACGAACCGGCAAATGTGGATTCGTAGGGCCTATCAAAAAAAATAATGACTCCAATACGGTTGTTTTTCCACAATTATTATGACCGACAAACAGATTGACCTGGCCAAGGTTTTCAATTTTTAATTCGGTAATCGACCGCAGATTTTTTATTTCCAGACTCTTGAACATAATAAACCTTCTATTTTATTTCAAACTGATCGAATACAAATATTCGCTTGTTGCTTGTGGTACTCCGTCCGGGTTTCAAACATCCGGGCGATCCGCAGCAATTTATCTTCGGTAAACGTCGGGCTGAGGATTTGCAGGCCGATGGGCAAACCTGCCCCGTTGAAACCGCACGGGATGCTGATAGCCGGGATACCGGCCAGATTCACGGCAATGGTATAAATATCCGAAAGGTACATCGTCAGCGGGTCGTTGATTTTCTGCCCGATCGGAAAGGCCGCCTCCGGCGCCGTCGGGCACATCAGGCAATCGACCTTTTCAAAGGCACTGGTAAAATCCTGCCGAATCAGGTTGCGGACTTTCAGGGCCTTCAGATAATACGCATCATAATACCCCGCGCTCAGCGCATAGGTCCCCAGCATAATCCGCCGCTTCACCTCCGCCCCAAAGCCTTCCTCCCGCGACGAATTATACACATCAATATAATCCTTCGGCCGGGCCGTGCGATGGCCGTAATGCACGCCATCGTACCGCGCCAGATTGCTCGAGGCCTCCGCCGTCGCCACCAGGTAATAGGCCGCGATGGCATACTTCATATGCGGCAGGCTTACCTCCACCAATTCCGCCCCCTGTTCCTGATACACCCCCAGCGCTGCCCGAACCGCCTTTTTTACTTCCCCGTCCAGCCCCTCCACTTCAAAGAATTCTTTGGCGATACCGATTTTGAGATTTTCCAGCGGTTTATCGATCTCCCGGAGATAATCGGGAACAGTAGCCATATCCTCGGTCACGCTGGTGCTGTCCCGCTCATC
>JAKJEP010000284.1 GCA_022705365.1 Planctomycetota bacterium
CGGATCGAGGGGCGATTGGGGAGTATCTGCTGCTGCAATATGTGCCGGCCCCGCGCACGGCGTATGCGGACATCCGGCAGTTACCGCCCGGCCATAGCCTGCTGGTTACCGGGGAAAATTATCAGCAGCCGTGCAGCCGATCCTACTGGTCCCTGCCGGTGCAGCCCGGCTTTGAAGGTACTTTCCCGCAGGCCTGTGAACAGCTCCGGCAGGAGCTTACCCGGGCGGTCGAGATGCGCATGATCAGCGATGTGCCGTTGGGGGCGTTTCTCTCAGGCGGTATAGACTCGACCATCATTGTAGGGCTGATGAGCCAATTACAAAAAGAGCCGGTAACGACCTGTACCATCGGCTTTGATAATGATTTGTATGATGAAACACCCTACGCCCGGCAAACCGCCCGCCATTTTGGTACTACCCATCATGAGCAAACCGTTCATGCCGATTGTCTCGAGGCCATCGAGAAGCTCAGTTATTATTACGATGAGCCTTTTGCCGATAGTTCCGCGCTGCCGACGTGGTATCTGTCGCGGCTGGCCCGCGAACAGGTAACGGTTGTGCTTTCCGGCGATGGCGGCGATGAGTGTTTTGGCGGTTACGACCGCTACCGGGGCTTGCAGCTTGCCGAAAAATTAAACCGGAACCTGCTGCTGGGGTGGTTGTTGAAAAGGCGGTTTTGGCAGAACCTTTCCAGCCGGGAGCATCGCAGTTTCAGCAAACGCCTCAAACGATTTGCATCGGGTATGAATTTGCCGGTGGACCGGCGGTATTTGCAATGGATGGCGGTTTTTGATCCTGATCTTTTGCAGGAAATTCTCACCGGTTCCGCCGTTATTCCGGTTTGGGACCGGTTTGCCGGATATTTCCCCGAGACTACCGCCTTTGGCAGCGAGGCGGGCCGTCATGCCGGCCAGGCGATGGTATGTGACGGGCAGATGTACCTGCCGGGTGATTTGAATACCAAGACGGACCGGGCCAGTATGTCGGTGGGGCTGGAGCTGCGCTGTCCGTTTCAGGATCATAAGGTGATGGAGCTGGCCTATTCCCTGCCGATTGACTGGCGGATCCGGGGCCGGGTCGGTAAGTATATTTTGCGGAAGGCGTGCAGTGATTTATTACCCCCGGCTATTCAGAACAGGCCGAAAAGAGGCTTCGGGGTACCGGTGGGAAGCTGGTTTCGTGATGAACTGCGTGATCTATTCTGTGATACGGTCCTGTCTCCGCGAGCTATGGCGCGGGGATATTTTCACAAAACCAGCCTTGAAAAACTGCTGCGGGAAAACGATAATAAGCAGGAAGATCATGGCCACCGGCTCTGGGCGCTGCTGATGCTGGAGTTATGGTTTCGAAAGTATATTGAAAAATAATCAAGAATAAGGTTAGGTAAACGAGGTGAATATGAATCGAAGAGAATTTATGACGATGAGTGGAGCAGCATTGGTGGGTACGGCGTTGGGAGGGTGCAATCTGGGCCGGGAGGCAAAGGGAACGGGTATGGCAGGAATTACGTGGCATCGGAATGAAGTTTCCAAACTGTTCGATGGGGTGTCGGTCCAGGGGCAATCCCTGATCTATCCCCAGGAGAAGGTGGGCCTGTTTGACGGGTTTTGCTCTTTGATGGAAGAGGGTAAGCCGGGTCTGGAAACCATGCTGGACGTTGAGAAGCCCAAAGGAAGCTGCGGGCCGGTGCAGATGAGATTGACTCATCAACTGCTTCGCTCCGCGAAGGGTGCGAAAGAAGATATTCTGGCCGCCACGTTGACCTTGAAAAACGATGGCTATCAGTCATGTGAATTATACTGCGGTTTTCTGACCGGGGTACGTCCCACCGCGGATCCGGTTGAGCAGATGGTTTATATTCCCCTTTCCGGAGCCGGCCTGGGAGATCCCGACAATGCACCCAACGCCCGCCTGAAAGATTGCCGGCAAAACGTGGGGAATGAAGCGTTCCTGTGCCATTATCTGGAGACTCCGGCCAGCGACCCATTTCGCACGGCGACGCGGGCGGCGCTGCTGGCGCCGGTGGTGGACATTTTTTCTGGTACGAATCCTTGTCACGTGGCGTTGTTTGGGCCATCCACTGAGCCGATTTTCTTTGAAGCCCGGCAGGGGATTTCCGCGCGTGCCTGGCGCATGGGTACGCGTGTGGTATTAAAGCCGGGCGAGTCGAAGGCAGTGAAGGCCTTTCTGCTGCTGCATGAGGGCGATGCCGCTCGGGCGTGGGATGTTTTCCATCGATTCGGCCATACGGAGGATTTTCCCGGTGTTGCCTGGACGCACGATGTCCGCGTGCATTATTTTGATTTTTTGGGCGGAGTGGAACCGGACGGGCCGCGGGGCGGGGGGTATGATCTGGATTTGCAGCATTTCGGCGAGTTCCAGGTGGGCATGGCGACCCAGCATGGCTATTATTTGTCCTATGGTGATTTTGTTCACCCGGACCGCAAGGAATGGCAGGCGATGCCGACGGATGCCGCCGGTCCGGTAACGATGACCCTGGAGAAAATCAAGGCTCGGGTGGAGGCGACGCGGAAAGCCGGGGTACGTCCGGCGATTTATATGCACTACGGAATTCTGGATGAAGGTTCCCCCTTGTTTGAAGGGATGCGGGATTCGATCCGGATGGACAAGGAGGGTAATCCGATTTCCTTCGGCTGGAAGGGGCCGGACATTATCAAACAATCCTGGCGCATGTCGCAGAATGCCAAACAGTGGCGCGACCACCTGGTGCAGCAGGCCCATTGGATTATGGAACTGTTTAATCCGGATGCCATCGTATTCGACGAGACGTTCCATTCCTGGGGATGGGATTACCATAAGGAACATGGCGGTCGGCTTTCCGCCGGGGGTATCGAACTGATGCGTCAGCTTCGGAAAACCGTTCGCAGTTTCGGGCCGGACAAGGCCTTGTTTGCCAGCGATTGCTCCATGTCAAATTTCTGTTTATGGGGCGACGGGGAAGCGGGCGACCACTGCTATGAGGGATTGGCAGGCCATGAACTGTACCGCAAGCCTCCCGTTCGCTATATGGCGGCCCTGGGCAAAAAGGCGTGGCTGCCGTGTGCCTGGATGTATAAATCTCTCTGGCCGGCACAGGTGGACCTGGCCCGCAAGACGGGAGCGGCAGTCGGCGTAACCAACGGCTGGGGTGACAACCTGGGACTGACCCATCTGCCGCCGGAGGTCAAGGAGCAGATGCTCCGGGATATCAACTCCCTGGTGAAAGGCTGAAAAGCGATAAAAAAAATAAAAAACGGACCTGAGATTTCAGCGGAATGCTTATAATAACGAGGTACGATTTTCCCGATATGTATAGGGAGTACGAGATTTGTCCAGTTATATTTTGTAAGACATCCGTATAAGTATTTCTGAAAATACGAATAGATGTATGAGTAAAAAATTTACCATTTTATTTCCCTGCGTGGGCCGGCGGGTGAGCCTGGTACGAGCTTTTCAGCAGTCTTGTAAGCGGCTGGGGTATCAGCCGCGGCTGATTGGTTCCGATAAAACGGAATATTCCTCCGCGTTACAATGCTGCAACAAGAAATATGTGGTCACGCCGGTGTTCCAGAACGGTTATGCCCAGGAGATGATGAATATTGTCCGGAAGGAGCGGGTAGATTTGCTGGTGCCGACGGTGGACCTGGATTTGCCGGTCTGGGCGGAACGGCGGGAGGAACTGGCCGACACAGGCTGTACGGCGCTGATCTCGACGCCGGAGGTGGTGCAAATCTGCCAGGATAAACGGCAGATGTTCCGGTTTTTGCGGGAGCATGGTTTCCGCACGCCGGAAACTTATTCTGTGGAGGAGATTCTCAAACGCAAGAAGCATACCTTTCCGTATTTTCTCAAGCCCTGGGACGGCCATGCCAGCCGGGGGAATGCGGTGGCGCGGGATCTGGAAGAGCTGAAATTTTATACCCGGCGGATTCCCAACTGTATGGTGCAGGATTTTGTGGATGGGCAGGAATACACGGTGGATGTGTTTGTGGATTTTGCGGGAGCGGTTCGGTGTGCAGTGCCGCGGCGCCGGATCGAGACGCGGGCGGGAGAGGTGAGCAAGGGCGTCACGGTCAAAAATCCTTCTTTGATGCAGAGATGCAAGGAATTGATGGAGGCACTGGGGGCCGGGCCGGGAGTCATCACGATCCAGTGTTTTCTTACGGTGAAGAATCAGATCGAATTCATCGAGATCAATCCGCGATTCGGGGGCGGGGCGCCTTTGTCGATCCAGGCGGGTGCGGATTTCCCCTACTGGATTCTCCAATTCCTGACGGGGCACAAACCGCGAATTTCTTTCGATAAATGGCGTGACAAGCTGGTGATGTTACGGTATGATGGGGCAATCTGGTATCAGAAGTAATTTCAAATTCGACTCTGAAACGTTCATATACAACTGGTATTTACGGATAAAATGATTAATATACTGGCAGATTTTTTCGGTCCGAACTATTCTGTCTGGCAGATTATTCGGCATTACTGGCTGATTTTACCTATTTCATTTGTGGTTTCGCTTGCTGCTACGCCGTTATGCCGTTCGCTCGCCTTACGGTGGAAGGTAATCGACATGCCCAACGCGACGGTGAAGACCCATAAGCAGCCGACTGCCTATCTGGGGGGAGTGGGGATACTGGCGGGCCTGCTGACGGGTCTGGCGATCGGATTCTGGCTGTTGAAGTATCAATATCCGGAATTGAATGAGATGGAACATAAATCCGGCAGCTTTTCAGGCAGTTTCCCCAACTGGCTGATGCTGTTGGGAATCGGGTTTGGGGCCATTGTATCGTGTTTGGTTGGGGTACTGGATGACATTATTGATTTGAAACCGCTGCAGAAACTGACAGGGCAGGTGTTGGCGGCGG
>JAKJEP010000285.1 GCA_022705365.1 Planctomycetota bacterium
CCGACCTGCCTCTGCATATAGCGGCCCGCCGTCCCCTTCCGCACAAAAAGACTGCCGCAGTACACCAGGTATGGCACAAATCCCCCCGGCAGCGCCAGAAACCAGACGGCATTGTTCACCTGAAAACCGGAGGCCTCAGGGCCTAAATGTTCCCGGGCAATCTGCGCGATAGGCGCACCGAAATCAAACGCCAGATTCAGCATCGCGCTCAATATCCCCGACGCGATACACACCAGCAGCCCCGCCCGGAACGAACTTGCCCTGGCCGAACCGCCCCCCTGCCGCATCTGACCCGCCTGCCCGCAGAAAAATACCCCCAAAATCGCCGCCGCCATCGCCCCAGGATCACCAGCCCCGGTCCGCTGCCCAGCATCCGCGGATTATGCACGCACATCGGCACCAGCGAGCCGGCCACCGCAATAATCCCCATAATAATCGTATAGCCCAGCGAAAACCCCAGCAAATGCAGCCCCAGCCCGAACGTCAGCGATCCGATCCCCAAACCTGCCCCCAATAAAAACGTCTGCCACAAAATCCGGTCCGGCGTATCCCGGTAGATTCCCCATAACTCCGGGTATGTCAGCAGCACAATCAGCCCCGGATACAAAATCATGGCCGATACCGCATACAAAAACCACGTGTTTTCCCATTCCCACTTTACATTCCGTTTCATAGGAACCGCAAAACTGCCGTTCAGAACCCCCGAAAGAACCGCTGACAGCATACCGATGAGATGATTCATGGCCGTTCTCCAAAAATTTTCCGTGCACACGTCCGTTATGGCTAAAAGTAACCGCTAAAAATTGTTTTATCAAAGCCCCGACCGTGAGGGAGGGGGTCAAAAACACTGTTTTACGTTTTGAAAATCCTATTTTTATAGGTTCACTAGAATAATTTCGACAGATTAATCTTATCCTCGCCGCTGCTTTCCGTCTGCACCGACAGAATCGACTCGTCGATCTTCTTACACAAACTCCCCGCCGTCTGATACAGGGCGATAATATTCTCCAGCGGCGTCCCCACCTGGATGGCATGTGTCGGCCCCAGAAACAGTCCCCCCTTGGGAAACATCCGCAACCTCCGCCGCACTTCCGCCTCCACCTCCGCCGCCGTCTTCCACGCCAGCGTCGTCTGCACGCACACACTGCCGCAAAACGTCAGCTTCTTCCCGAAATCCGCCTGCAATCGGGCAATATCCATCTCCGGCGTCGTCGGCTGCACCACATCATACACATCCAGCCCCAGCTCGATCAGCCGCGGCAGAAACGCCCGCACACACCCGCACATATGCATCATGCTCCGCGCCCCGTGCCGGTGCACCATCTCAAAATACCTCGCAAACTTCGGCGCAAACAGCTTCTCAAAGGTCTCCATCCGCATGACCTGTCCCCGCTGGGTCCCCAGGTCTTCCCCGATATGTGTAAAATCAATCAGCCCCTCCGCCGCCTCCAGCGCCCGCCGATGCATCTCATAATAAAATTGAAACCGCGCCTCCATGATCGCCAGATACACCGGGTCTTCCGTCGCCAGGTCCATCAATACCTGCTCCGTCCCCCGGGCACGGGCTATGCTGTTGATGAAGTCCATATCCCCCGCCGTGCCGAAACAGACCGCATGGGTCTTGCGAATCTCCTGGCACTGCCGCTTGATCGTGGAATAATCGAACCAGTCCGCCTGCGGAAAATGCGACCGGTCCAGTTCCTCCAGCGAATGCACATTGGCAAAAGGCAGATAACTGGCCTCCAAATACTTGCCCCCCTCAAACTGGGCATACGAATACCGCTCCCCCCAGTACCCCTCCGTACTGCCATCCGGAAACGTCCTCAGCTCCGGCCCCTGGTAAATCGGCTCCACATACCGGAAATCATCCCCCACCACCCGCAGCACCTGCTCCATATTGCTCAGCCCGAAATGGTCCATAATCATCCGGTTGATCTCCGGAGTCCCCTCATGCTTGATCGGTATCCGGTCATAACCTTTTCTCTCATACGCACTTAAAACTCGTTCACGGGAATTCATACTGTTTACCTCACTCATATTTCAATGGGAACGTTCCCATATATTTCGCCAAAAAACACCTTTTTCCATTACCCCTTGCCAATACAATAGATATAATTCTTCCCCTTCAAATAGATCTCATCCCCCACCAGTGCCGGCGAGGCGTCGATCTTATCCTCCAGCGTATTGACCGCCAGCACCTCCAGCGTATCCCCATAACGAACAACCGCCGTTTTCCCATCCCGCCCCACAAAATAAAGCCTCTCCGCCGCCCCCGCCGGCGAGGCATAGATTTCATTCAGCCCCTCCAGCGGCTGCTTTTCAAAGATCATCCGGCCCGTCCGGGCCTCATAGCAGGATACAATCGCCTTATTCCCCGAGCAGACATAAATCTTCTCCCCATACAGCACCGGCGAAGGCACATACGGCGCATATTTATCAATCTCCCACAGCACCGCCGCCGTCCCGGTCAGATCCCCCGTATGCCCCAGCTCGATCCCCTGCAGCTTACTGCCGCGAAATCCGCTCGTGCAGAAAACCATCCCGAACCCCACCACCGGCGACGGAATCACATTGCGGGTCTGCCCGCCGCACTCCCAGATCACCTCCCCCGTAGCCGCATCATAACTCCGCACCCGCTGCACGGCATTGACGATAACCTGCATCTTCCCGTCCACCTCCACCGTCACCGGCGTGGACCACGAGGTTGGCTCATCCCGTTTCTTCTCCCACAGGATTTCCCCCGTATCCTTATGCAGGGCATATATCCGCGAATTCTCCTGGCTGTCCATCACCACCACCAGCGCCTCCCCCGCCAGCGCCGGCGAACTGCCCTCGCCAAAGGCATTATGTATCTTCAGGATCCCCAAGTCCCGGCTCCATTGGTGGTTGCCCTCGACATCATAGCAATGAACCCCCCGCGACCCAAAATTCGCCCACACTTTCTCCCCGTCCGTAACCGGCGAAAACGAGGCAAAATTGCCATCCGCATGATGCCCCTCATGCGGCACCGCCTCACAGGCCGTCTTCTGCCACAAAAGCTTTCCCGTCCGGCGATCCAGGCATACCACATCAAACTGGTACATCGGGAATTTCCCCTGAGCCGTTTCCGGCTGGGGCGCATACGGATCCCCGCCAGCCGCACTGCTCACTTCCTTTTTGACCGCCGTCTGGAAAAAAATCTTATCTCCCCAGATGACCGGGCTGGAACTGCCCTCACCCGGAACCTTTACTTTCCACTTGATATTCTCCGTTTCGCTCCAGCGCAGCGGCGGATTGGCTTGCCCCGCCGCCCCTGTCGCCGCCGGCCCCCGCCACATCGGCCAGTTCCCCCACGCCCGGGTGCCCAAGGTCCCCCAGAATAGCAAAGGGATCAGTAAACCGATACGGGCAGGGAGCAAGAACAAACGCATTACAACTTCTCCATGAAAAGAAATAGCATCACATCTTCTTCATGGAGTTGATTATACTGGAATGGGTATTTTTCGCAACGAATTTAAGAGAAAATCCCGCCCTATTGCCCCGCCGGCGCTGGCTGGCCCGCCGCATGAACCTCCGGAGAATATTTATCAATCCACCCCTTGATCTTCGGCTGATCCGGCTGAATCTCCAGCGACTGGTGCAGGCATTCCAGCCCGTCCCGTGCCATCTGCCGGTCCTGCCGGTTCTCCACATACACCATCAGATAGGTCACTCCCAGCCCGTTCAGTGCCTGATAGCTTTTCGGGGCAAGCACGGTCGCCTTTTTATAATGGTCCATCGCCCCCTGGAACTGCTTCTGCTTCAAAAAACAATACGCCAGTGACATATGCGCATCCGTATAGTCCGGCGAAACTTCCAGTGCCTTTTCCAGGATCAACTGCGCCGCCGAATACCGCTCCATCCCCGCATACACATTCCCCATCCGGATCATCACCTCCGGCTGGTCAGGATTGATCTCCAGGGCCTGCTTATACGCATTCAGGGCCTTGTAATCATCCCCCGTTTTCTTGTAAATATCCCCCAGACTGGCCAGAAACTCTTCATTATTCGGGTCCAGTTCCGCCGCCCGGCCGCAGAATTTCTCCGCCTGTTCATATTCCCCCGTCTCATAGTAGCATTCCGCCAACGAAAAATTCGCCGCCGGACTCTGCGGATTCAACTGACAGGCCCGCTGTAATTTCACAATCGCATCCCCAAACCGCTGCAGAATCTGATACACCTGCCCCAGATTCAAATGATCCGAAAACGACCACGGGTCCAGCAGGCAGGCGCTTTCATACGCCACCGCCGACTCTTCATAGCGGCCCTGCTCCCGGTACATCGACCCCAGCAGCGAATGCGCCAGCGAAAACTCCGGGTCCAGCTTCACGCATTCCTGCAGCTCCAGTATCGCATCTTCATCCAGCTCCGCCGATTGCAGGGCGGTGGCCGTCACATAATGATCTACCGCCCGGTTATGCCGCAGCGAACAACTGCTCGTCAGACAAAGACTAAATACCGCCAAACAACCTGCCTGTTTTAATATCGCTTTCATAGGGAACACTTTACCTGATATCCTTCGCTGAATCAACGATTCAATTTCATATAACAGTAAGAAAAATCACCCCCGCTCTACTCCGGCATCGCCCACTTGTTCTCCTGCTTCAGGAGCTTCTGCTGAAAATAAATGCTCCCCACCGTCGGCGCCAGCAGCAGCGACGGCAGCAGAAACATATGGCTATACACCGCATTCGCTATATGTTCGCTCAGCGAGGGGTAATCATTCAGCAGCGCCAGCACCCCCATCACCACAAACGCCGATCCCTGGATCGACGTGAACAGCATGATCGCATTCTTCAGCGAGGAAAACGCCATAAACGCACCCGCTACCAGC
>JAKJEP010000286.1 GCA_022705365.1 Planctomycetota bacterium
GCAAAGCCGCCCGGCCAGCCAGGCTGGGTGCGCCGACCATACCCCGGCTGCCGCCGATGACCAGGATTCGCCCGAAAAGCCCCTTGTGGGCGTCACGAGGTCGGGCTGGTAATCTTGGAATCTGGGCAATTACCTCATTCATTATTTTACTTTTCCATAGAAACAGGCTTCGACTGCCGGTTAATCAGGGCGGCGATACACCCGGCGGAAAAACCGTTGTCGATATTCACCACGGAAACCCCCGCCGCACAGCTATTCAGCATCGCCGCAAGCCCGCCGAAACTGGCCCCATAACCGATGGAAGTCGGCACCGCGATCACCGGTACCGCCACCAGCCCCCCAACCACCGAGGCCAAAGCCCCTTCCATACCTGCCACGACGATAACTACATTGGCAGATTGAAGTTGTGTTTGATAATTCAGCAGCCGATGGATGCCCGCAACGCCGACATCGTAAATGGTGATGACCTGCTGGTTGAGAATTTCGGCGGTGACACGGGCCTCTTCCGCTACGGGAATATCGCCGGTTCCGGCGGAAACGACCGCAATGTGACCGGGAGAAGGGCAAACCGCCTCCTGTTTCAGGGAAATCGCACGGGCTAGCTCTTCAAACCGGGCCTCTGGATAGTGCTGGGCCACTTGTTCATAGGTTTCCCGGTCAGTGCGGGTGGCCAGGACATTATGGCCTCGCTGGGCCAGGCGGTCAAAAATTTCGACAATCTGCGCGGTTGTTTTACCGGGGCAGTAGATGACCTCCGGCAGGCCGCACCGTAATTGGCGGTGATGGTCCAGATGGGCATAGTCCAGGGATTCAAACGGCAGGTGCCGCAGGGTATGCAGGGCCTCCTCGATGGATACTTTTCCGTCTTTTACCTGGCCCAGCAATAATGTAAGTTTCTCTGTATTCATGCTTTATTTCCGCCATCAGAACGCGGCAGACCTGTTTATTTTAGTCAGCAAACCGGCAAAATGCCAGTAAAACTAAAAAAAAGCTGGCAGAGTAATTTTGACATGATATAATTTTTGTCAAGTCTTTACAGAACGGAATGTTTATGGCAAAAACAAAAAAAAAGGAAGCGGGTAAGGTAGAACCCAAAAAACCTGTTGGGCTGGGACCGATGGCGACCATGAGTGAGGTCGCCCGCCGGGCGGGCCTCTCGCGATATACAGTTTCCAAGGTCCTCAACGGCGATCCCACCGTCAAAAAATCCACCCGCCAGAAGGTCATGGAGGCCTGCGAGTTTTTGCATTACGTTCCCAATCCTCATGCCGTACACCTGGTCCGGGGACGAACCCGGATCATCGGCCTGGTGGTCACCTCCGTGACGCATCCGTTTTATGGGGAAATCATCAAGGCCGCCGAAATGCAGGCCAACGAGCGGGGCTACCAGTTAGCCTATCGGTGCTCTTATTCCGACCATGAAAAAGAGGAGCAGATCCTCCAGTTTTTCCGGGCGATGGGTGTTTGCGGAATCCTCGTTGCTCCGGTTGTCACAGATCCGGACCGGAGTTTTTTGAACCATCTGGCGGAAAGCGGCACGATTGTCTATTTCGATCGGTACCTGAAAAAAAATTCGCACTATGTTATGAACGATAACCTCGGCAGTGCCCGACTGGTAACCGAACATCTGTTGGGTCGGGGTACCGAACCGGTATATCTCAACAGCCTGTTCGGAACCTATAACGTTGGTTTGAAACTGCGCGAAGAGGGATATGTGCAGACCATGAAGAAGCACGGCAAAAAACCGGCTTTCATCCCGATCCCCAAATATGAAAAAGGCCTGTTGGACAATGAAAATTTCGGCTATTACAATACACTCGCCTGGCTGAAAAATGGAAATAAATCCTCTGCCATTTTCTGCGCTACCGACCTGCTGGCCCTGGGGGCCATGAAGGCAATCCACGATTGCGGCCTGAAACCCGGCGAGGATATTCTGGTGGCCGGCCATGACGATCAGAGTTTCAGTTCCTTTACCTATCCGGCATTAACCACCGTGCGGCAGCCCCGCACGGAAATCGGCCAGGCGGCGGTGGATATTATTATTGACATCGATCAAGGCCTCTCCGCCCCCAAAAAATATATCCAGAAAACGTTTCCTTCCAAACTGATCGTGCGCGAGTCCGCGTAAAAAGCGTCAGACAATCCCTGTCTGACCTTCATTTTGCAATAAGTAGTTCTGAATTCATTCCTGCATTCTGATTCAAGAGCCAAGCCATGAAAAGCATAAATCCGGATACCACTAAAAAACAGAAAGGGCTGTCCCGTCGTAATTTCCTGCAGAGTACCGCGGCCGCGGCCCTGTTTACCTATGTACCCAAACGGGTGTTGGGCCAGAACGGCCAGCCGGGCGCCAATGAAAAACTCAACATCGCCGGCATCGGTATCGGCGGGCAGGGCAGCCATGACATAGACCAGTATGCCGGCGAGAATATCGTGGCGCTCTGCGATGTGGATGAGGCCCATGCCGCCCATGTATTCAACCGCTATCCCAACGCCAAAAAATATCGCGATTTCCGCAAGATGCTGGACGAAATGAAAGAGATCGATGCGGTGGTGGTGGCCACGCCCGACCATTTACATGCGACAGTCTCCCTGTGGGCGATCCAGATGGGCAAGCATGTGTATTGCGAAAAGCCGCTGACCCATACCGTGGAGGAGGCCCGGCATCTGGCGGCGGCGGCCCGCCAGGCGAAGGTCGCGACGCAGATGGGCAATCAGGGTCAGGCCTCGGAAGAAACCCGCCGCCTCTGCGAAATGATCTGGGCGGGGGCCATCGGCGGCGTGCGCGAGGTTCACATCTGGACGGACCGCCCGATGCAGGGCTTGTTCAACTGGTACTGGCCGCAGGGAGTGGACCGCCCCTCGGACACTCCGCCGGTGCCCGATACGATGGACTGGGATTTGTGGCTGGGTCCGGCCCCGATCCGGCCGTATCATCCGGCCTACGCCCCGTTTCGCTGGCGCGGCTGGTGGGATTTCGGCACCGGGGCACTGGGTGACATCGGCTGCCATGCCATGGATGCGTCATTCCGGGCTTTGAAGCTGGGGCATCCGATTAGTGTCGAGGCTAATTCCACGCTGGTGAATGAAGAAACCTATCCCGCCGCCTCGATGATCCGCTATGAGTTCCCCGCCCGCGGCGATATGCCGCCCGTTCAGCTCAACTGGTATGACGGTGGCCTAAAGCCCCATCGCCCGGCGGAGTTGGAGGAGGGCCGGGCATGGCCGGACAACGGCGCGATCTTTGTAGGGGAGAAGGGTATAATGTACGGCAACCGGCTTATCCCCGAAAGCAAAATGCAGGAATTTACCCCCCCGCCTGCCACCCTGCCCCGCTCACCGGGCCATTATCAGGAATGGGCCAACGCCTGCAAAGGCGGCGCGCCAGCCGGTTCCAACTTCGACCATGCCGGCCCGCTGACCGAAGTCGTGCTGCTGGGCAATATCGCCCTGCGCCGCAGCCTGAAAGAAAAACTCACCCAGGTGCGACTGCACTGGGACGGTGACAATATGCAGATCACCAACCTGCCGGAAGCCAACCAGTACCTCCGCCGCGAAAACCGCCCCGGCTGGACTGTGTAAGCCTCGCCTGCGCAATAGCCTCCAATGTTATCCCAGCCGCAAGCCGGTAGAAAATTTTCTGACTGACGGTTTATTCACATCAGGTGCAGAACCGCATGGGGTCAGCGTTTTATCTTTTGATTTGCCAAAAGTGTCAGACAGACGCTGCCGCCCTGTTGCCAGGCGAAAAGGATTTCATTGTGGGGATGGGGAAAATATGGTAAAAGGTGGGAACTAGTAAATATGATAAAGCAAGAAAAGGCCAATACATAAATTGGAGCATTGCCCTGGGCAATGGCTGATTTTCAGGAGTCCCAAGAGATGGACATGATCGCAATCGATATAGGCAATAGCACGGTGAATCTGTCGGTGTTTGTGAAGGAGCAGATGAGTCCGGCGGAGCATATCGGGGCGGCGGAGCAGGACCGGCTGGGGGAGATGCTGGTACGGTTTCGGGGGGCGTGCGGGCCGCAGCCGCTGGGAGCCAAGACGGTGCCGGTGGTGGTAAGTTCCGTGAACCGCAAGAGCTTGGCGGTGGTCGAGGCAGCGGTACTCAAAGGGCTGGATCAGAATGTGCTGCTGGTGGGTCGGGAGGTGCCGCTGGGGATGAAACTGGCGATAGAGAATCCGGAGACGGTGGGGACGGACCGGCTTCTGACGGCGTATGCGGCGTATGAGGTGGTCCAGGCGGCGGTGGTGGTGGCGGATTTCGGGACGGCGACAACCATTAACTGCGTGAATGATCAGGGGATCTTTCTGGGCGGGGTGATTATGCCGGGGCTGCATCTGGCGGCGCGGAGTCTGAAGGATTATACCGATGCACTGCCGCTGGTGGAGCCGACGGTGCCGGAGTTTGAGATCGGGATCAATACGCAGATGGCGATTGAGAGCGGGATCTATTACGGGGCGATTGGGGCGCTGCGAGAGCTGGTGGAGCGGTATGCGACGACGCTGGGGAAGTGGCCGCAGGTGGTGCTGACGGGCGGGTATGCGGAGCTGATTGCGAAGAAGTGCGACTTTGCGGATTCGTTGGCGCCGGATTTGTGTTTGAGCGGGCTGTATCTGGCGTATCAGCAGTATCAGGCCGCTCAGGAGGCCCAGGAGCAGGGATGATGCGGGTGGCACTGATGACGCCGGCGGGGACGGCGGGGATTGCGGTGATCCAGATAAAGGGGGCGGGGAGCATCGCGGCGGCGGAGAAGATATTTCGCAGCCGGCAGAGGCGGCAGGTGAAGCTGGGGGAGGAACCGGGGCGGTTGTGGTTGGGTGAGATATACGATGAAC
>JAKJEP010000287.1 GCA_022705365.1 Planctomycetota bacterium
CGCACAAAGAGGCCCGTTTCATCAGCAGTCCCAGCCGCTGGAGTTTGTCGAGGTCTTCGGGAACACCCTTGCCGCTGGTAATGCGTTCGAGAATTTCCAGCATCCGTTTGGTACCTTCCCGGCAGGGAGTGCATTTGCCGCAGGATTCGTCCTGGGAGAAGGTAATGAAAAACTTGGCGATATCGACCATGCAGTCGTCTTCGTCCATGATAATCATGCCGCCGGACCCCATAATCGAGCCGACGCTCATCAGGCTGTCAAAATCCACAACGGTATCGAGAAACTGGGCGGGGATACAGCCGCCTGCCGGGCCGCCGGTCTGGATGGCCTTGAGTTTTTTGCCGTTGGGGATACCGCCGCCGATGTGAAACACAATCTCGCGGAGAGTCGTCCCCATGGGAACCTCGACCAGCCCGGTGTGATTGACCTTGCCGGCCAGGGCGAACACCTTGGTGCCGCCGCTTTTAACGGTTCCCATTTTGCTGAACCAGGATGCGCCATAATCGAGTACGACCGGGACATTGGCAAAGGTTTCCACATTGTTGATGACGGTCGGCTTCTGCCAGAGCCCCCGCTGTGTGGGGTAGGGGGGGCGGATCCGCGGCTGGCCGCGCCGGCCTTCAATGGAATGAATCAGGGCGGTTTCCTCTCCGCAGACAAAAGCACCGGCTCCCAGGCGAATTTCGATATCAAAGGAGAAATTCGAACCGAGAATATTGGATCCGAGCAGGCCTCTCGCCCGGGCACAATCAATGGCATTCTGGACCCGTTTGATAGCCATCGGATATTCCGCCCGGATATAGAAGAATCCCCGGGTGGCCCCGATGGCCAAAGCCCCGATCATCATTCCCTCCAGTACCGAGAAGGGATCGCCTTCCAGCATGGACCGGTCCATAAACGCGCCGGGGTCGCCTTCGTCGGCATTGCAAATGATAAATTTTTCCGTGTCTTTTTCCGCCGCGCCCATCGCCCATTTATTGCCGGTGGGATAACCACCTCCGCCTCGGCCCCGCAGTTTGGATTCGGTGATTATGCGGATGATTTCTTGCGGATCGTTTTTTCCCAGGGCCGTGGTGAAGGTTTTAAAGCCGCCGAAATGGATGTATTCCTCGATACTCTCCGGATCGATAATTCCGCTGTTCCGCAGGGCAATGCGCGACTGGCGATTAAAAAAAGCATTATCTCCGTACAGCTCGAAAAACCGCTGCCCCATCGGCTCATCGTCGATCCGGAGCCGATCCACCACCCGCCCCTGTCCGATATGTACCCGGATGATCTCATCCAGATCTTCGTTGTTCTGGATCCGGTAGATGATTTTATTCGGGCGCACCAGGATATGCGTTACATGGCCCAGATGCTCCTGGCGGCACAATCCGAAGCAATTGGCCCGGATAATCGAGTAGGACTTCGGATCGATTCCCGCGGCGGAGAGTTTTTCCTCGAAAATAAACTGGAAGCGGGCATGCTCGATACTGCACCCGCAGCGGACCCCGCCGCAGAATAGAAAATCATATTTAATCTGGTTTTGCTCGGCAGGATGGTCCAGGAGATACTCAGCAACCGGCTGGCCGCCGAGTATATGCCGGGTAAAAATTTGATGGACAATATCGCGGGAAACCCGTTCGTATTTAACCGGTGCTAGTTGGGGAAAAATAACCCGCACGATGGGTTCGCAACTGCATCGGCCTGTACAGCCGGTTCGGGTAATAGCGATGTCCGTACGTCCGGAGGATACAATATGTTTCTGAAATTCCTGCAAAATCTCATTGGCACCGGCCGCATTTTCGCACGTCGCCGAGCCGATCTGCACCATGATTTTCGGAGGATCGTTCAGCTTCCGAATGTACGCTTCTGATTCCGCGACAAGTTTTTGATAATTTTCAATCACCAGACTGGCCATATTCTACTCCCGCAATAATTTGCCAGATATTAGACAATAATTTTAGTGAGTCAAGTATAGCGGAAAAAAATACCAGCACCAACCAAATTCCATTCTGCTTTCATCGCAGGAACCCTGCCCGCTGAATAAATATAAAACCTTAGCTTATAACAGGTTGCAAAAATTCCTCTGAAAATGCCGGCAGTTCTGGTGAAAATGACAATTTTTTTGTTGCAGTAAATCAATTTTTTACCGATAATCTTATCTATGAGTGAACAAAAACGTAAAATGATGGGAATGCCTGCGTTTTCAGGCAAAGCTGGGGCCGGGGTGGGTATTACGCTTTCGTCCATTCTCCTGCTAAACCTTCTGCTAGCCCCCCGGGGCTAAAAAAACCTTTCAACATAGGGCAATCCGCCCACAAAAAAATCTTTGGTTATTGCTGTTTCTTTGCTATAATTCCAAAACTTTGCTCTAAATCCGGCTGGATTAGCGGATTAAGCAATTGGAGGATAAAAAAATGTCCAGAAATGATGAACAAGTTATTATATTCGATTCAACACTGCGTGATGCGGAACAGTCTCCCGGCGCCAGCCTGAGTGTCAATGAAAAGCTGGAGGTTGCCCAGCAACTGGCCCGGCTGGGAGTGGATATTATTGAAGCCGGGTTCCCCGTCAGTTCGCCCGGCCAGTTTGAGGCGGTGCAGCTCATTAGCCGACAGGTGCAGGGGCCGGTGATTGCCGGCCTGGCGCGGACCATAGCCAAAGATATTGACGCCGCCGCCCGGGCTTTGAATTCGGCTCCCAGGTGGCGGATCCATACCTTTACCAGTACTTCCTCCGTCCATATGGAACATATGCTGCGCATGAGTCCCTCCGAAGTGCTCAAAAAGGCCGTGGAGGCCATCCGCCTGGCCTGCACTTTTACCCCGGATGTGGAATTCAGCGCCCAGGATGCCACCCGTTCGGAAATTACCTTTCTGCGGGAGATGGTCCAGGCCTCCATTGAAGCCGGGGCTACCACCATCAATATTCCTGATACCGTAGGCTATGCCATCCCGCACAGCTATGGAGAGATGATCGCCGATTTAAAAAAGAATGTACCGGGTATAGACAGGATTATTATCAGTACGCATTGCCATAATGACCTGGGGTTGGCCACCGCCAATTCCCTTTCGGGAGTCGTCAACGGCGCCCGCCAGATTGAATGCACCATCAACGGCCTGGGAGAACGGGCCGGCAATGCTTCACTGGAAGAATGCGTGATGGCCATCAAGACCCGCAAAGATGTCTTTGGAGTCTATACCAATATTAAGACCACCGAGATTTATCGTACCAGTCAACTGGTTTCCCGCCTGATGGGCTTTGATGTGCAGGCCAATAAGGCGATTGTGGGAGCCAATGCCTTTGCCCATGAATCGGGTATTCATGTGGACGGTATGCTGAAAAACCGCAGCACCTATGAAATCATGACCCCGGAATCGGTGGGCGTAACCGGCAGCAAGATGGTCCTGGGCCGCCATTCCGGCCGGCACGGCTTCAAGGTCCGATGCGTGGATCTGGGCTTTGAATTGAATGATGACCAGGTAAACCGGGCCTATGAGAAGTTCCTGGAACTGGCGGACAAAAAGAAAGAAGTTTTTGACGAAGATATTATTACCCTGCTGGATGATGAAATGCCCAGCCGGAAAGGTATTTTCCACCTGGACTATCTGCAATGTTCCGCGGGTACCGGCACCGTCCCCAGTGCTACGGTCCGTATTATGCGCGGAGAGGAGGTCTTGCAGGAAGCGGCCTGGGGCGACGGCCCCGTGGATGCCGCCTATAACGCCATCAGCAAGGCGACCGGTCTGAAGCCGGATCTGGAGAATTACTCGATCCGGGCGGTTACCGGCGGTACCGAAGCGTTGGCAGAAGCGGTCGTTAAAATCCGGCACGAAGGGCGTATCTTTGTCGGCAGGGGGGCCAGCACGGATATTATCGAGGCATCCGCCAAGGCCTATATCAACGCGATCAACCATATGCTGGCCCGTGCCGCCAACCAGAAGGAAAAAAACAACAACGGAAGCTATTAACAGTGTAAAGGATATATAAAAATGACAATGACCATTACGGAAAAAATATTAGCCGCCCATTGCGGTAAAGATACGGTATGCCCCGGTATGCTCATCAATGCCGCGCTGGATATCATTATGTGCCACGAAGTGACCACCCCGCCGGCCATTACCATGCTGGCCCAGCAGGGCCTGGATCAGGTTTTTGACCCGGAGAAAATCGTGGTCACACCCGACCATTTTCAGCCGGCCAAGGATATTCAGAGCGCCCAGTTGCACAAACGGCTCGACGCCTGGTGCCGGAAAAACCAGATCAAATATTACTACCCCATCGGCAAGGCCGGTGTCTGCCATGCCCTGCTGCCGGAACAGGGGCATATTCGTCCCGGCGAAACCATCATCGGCGGCGACAGCCACACCTGTACCTATGGTGCGTTCGGGGCCTTCAGCACCGGCGTTGGGTCCACCGACCTGGCCGCCTCTATCGCGACGGGCCAGTTATGGTTCCGGATTCCGGAATCATTCAAGTTTGTTCTGAAAGGCAGGCTGGGACCCGGCGTGTACAGCAAGGATATCATCCTGGACATTATCACACGCATCGGCACCGACGGCGCCCGCTATATGGCGATGGAGTTCGTCGGGCCTACCCTGGCCGACTTATCCATGGAAGCCCGCATGACCATTACCAACATGGCCATCGAAGCCGGCGGCAAGAACGGCATCATGGCGGTGGATGATATCACCCGGGCCTACCTGAAGGAACATCTCCGCGACCAGCAAAAATATACCGTCTATGAATCCGATCCCGATGCCCACTACGTACAGACTCTCGAAATCGACTGCTCCGCCCTGGAGCCGACCGTCGCTTTCCCGCACCTGCCCAGCAACGGCAAGCCGATTGCGGAAGCGGCGG
>JAKJEP010000288.1 GCA_022705365.1 Planctomycetota bacterium
CCCTGGCCTGGGATTACCGTCCGATAATACCTGCGGTCAGGAAATTCAGGCCCTCCGCCGCTCCGCCAGCCGAATTTGCCAAATCGCCAATCTGTCCATCGCCCCGGCTTTCCGCCGAACCGCCGTCCTTACCGAACTGCTCCGGTGCTGTTTTGCCCATCTGCAGGCCATCAGCTGCCAACAGGCCATCACCACCTTCAAGCCAGGACATCAGGCTTTTTATGAACTGATGGGCTTCGAGACCATCGGCACCTACTTGCATGATACGGACCCAAACCAGACCCCCACCCTCCTGGCTAACCTTAACTTACAAAAACTTTTCAAAATTATTGACAATGTCAAATTCGGCGAAAATTCCGATCTGGCTACCCTGAAACACTACTATCTCGACAGTAATCCGTACCTGATTCAAATCGAAGACTGGATTGCCGAAGCGCAGCAAGCCTTTGCCAATGCAGTATTTCTGCGCCGACTATTCGTCGAAATGACCAATATCCTTGTGGATTCCACTCCCGATGAACTCCTCGTCATCCGCGAGTTTTGGGGCGAAAATGCGTGGCTCGATGCCCTTGGACACACCATAATTTTTGATGTTTTTTCACCTTTTTATTGATTTACCTTTGATTTATTTCACAGGGAGATGATATTATGTCCGATAATTACATTGATGGAAATAATGATACCAGGAGCAGGAGAAATATGATAGCGGAAAATGTGCTGGTTACATCCATCACAGAGAAAGGGGATATTGTATGCCTGCAACAGGGCAAAAGTCGCCGCATGAAGCTCCTGGAGCGTATGGGCTGTTTCGGCCCACTGCCGGCAGGTGTTAAAATATACCGCGCCTCCACCCTCAGTGACCTGTGTGAAGCATATCGCCTGGTTTATGATAACTTTTTGAAACTGGGTTACATCTTACCCAATTCCAGCAGCATGCGGATCAGACTCTTCGAGGCCATGCCGGAAACCGCTACCTTTGTTGCCAAAGCCAATGGTAAAATCGTTGGCGTTACCAGCGTGGTAATTGATACCCCTGAACTTGGTTTGCCCGCCGATAAGGCCTTTAAACCGGAAATCGACAACCTGCGTCGGAAAGGCAGAATCATATGTGAGGGGACAAACTGGATCATTACTCCCGAATATCGCCGGACACCGGTTATGACCGAACTGATGCGCTGCTGCTTTGCTCATGCAGTGGCCAACCACTGTACCGATTTGCTGGCGGACATTACCCCCACCCATAAATCCTTCTATGAACTCATGGATTTCAAAGCCATAGGTTCCGAGCGAAGTTCTTCCCCGGACCTGGATGACCCAGTCGTTTTGGTGGATCTGCCCATCGCTGAAACGCTGGAAAACGTGGCGGATCTTGGCATCGAGGATGATTTTATGTCGATAACAATCCTTATAGCAACCAAATCGATACCTGGGCCTCTCAGGCGGAGGCCGCCTTCCGCAACCCTGTCTTCCTGCGTAAATTTTTCCTGGACCGCACGGATTTCCTCGATACCTGCACCCCGGAGGAACTCCAAATCATCGCCCGCCGCTGGGGCGAAGATCTATTCCTGGATGTCATGGGCCATTCGGTTCTTAACCACTCGATCGCCCTGCCTAAACTTGAATATGTATCTTCCTTGACGGAATTCCGACGTTATATCGCCTGACAACTTGTCGCAGGTATTGTAAAAACCTGTGAGAGCGGCACTTCCAGATTTATTGATAAAAACAAAACACCTGCATTCAGCCGGAAGTTTGTTACTCCCAGCCGAAGGCAGGTGTTGTTTTATACTCCTTCCGCTATGGGGCAGTCGGAATCAGATATTCTCAGGCTTACAGGCCTCTGCGTTTGCGAATGTAGCGAGTCAAACCGCCCATACCCAGGATCATTCCCAGCATCGTCACCGGTTCGGGAACTACTTGATAATAAGCATAACCGGTATCTTCGCTTTTGATCCAAGGCTGCTGCGCAAAAATCGTCCAGCTTTGTCTAATTTCAGTACTGGCACCACCATTAAACAAGCCATCTAATGAACTCGGAATCGTCCAGAAATCATCAAGATAATTAGTGGGGTTGTTCATCCATTCCCCTATGTTTGCATCAGCATCTAGGAACACCAGAGTTTGTCCATTCGCATTTCCCACGGAATCACCTATATAACGGAACCAGGAAGATGTTCCTTGTACTTCCAAAGTACCTTCACCGTTGCCCCGCCAGTTTGTGAAATAGTCTTGACCATCCCGATCCCATGGTTCCAGTAAAGAATTTGTCTGTGGATCGCTGGTATAGTCATAATTCATTTCATAGAAATTATAATTAATTCCTGTGGCATAAATACGAGTATATTGACCGCCTTCACCATCATCGCCAAAAAAGACTCTTTGGTCCTGACCACCCCAGAACATACCGCGAAGATATTCCCCATTATCACCTTTGTCCCAGTATTTATTTCCACTGGCAATATCCGTACCGCCACTTATTACCGTTCCATCCCAAAGCTGGGTGACTTCCAAAAGCCCGAATTGATCTTCATCAGAATATAAAACACCCGGGACAGTCTGCGTCGCTGTAAGAGCCGAAAATAAACCGTGTAGAGGATTGGCCGCATCATAACCGGGCGTACTGGCATCACGAAAATAAGTCACGCCGGTCGTTCCGCCCGTGTAAAGCGTGCTCACTTCCCAGTTGTATGTTTTAAAAACAAGCGGCCCTGCTTTTATTGACACCGCCTGGCTTATGCCGCCCAGGCTCAGCACCAACGCTGACACTAACAATACACTTAATAACTTCTTCATAATTAACATCCTTTCTTTTTCTTTTCTCTTGCCGGCTTTCTTTTCCAGCCGGCCACTTGTATTTTATTTCCATTTTCTCCCAAAAAACACACTACGATACCTTCATTTAATATCCTCCCTGCTGGCAGCATTTCGGCTGGGCGGCGGTTGCCCGACGTCCCAAACCCTTATGGCGACAGAATCTGCCTCTCCCGGCCTTCCCACCCAAGACCCAGGCAAACCTGCACCAAACATTTCTGACCATCTAATCCTTTTCATACTAGTAACGCTTCGTTTCGCCTCTAGGGCTTTACGCTGTTTTCCGTTTTCGCAGATAACCCGTCAGGGCGCCCACTGCCGCAATCACGCTTACCGCGGTCACCGGCTCCGGCACCGGTTGATCCGTTGAGTAGGCGACGGTATTGATTAGCAGCGATATGCCGCTGTTGTAGTAATGGCAATCCGGATCAAACGCCAAACCGAACTTCCCGTCATTGCTGATATATTCCTGCAATTGATCCAGCGGCAGATAGATCTCCAGATTTTCCGGTTTATTGCCTGGAATCGTATCTGAGTAATCCATCAAATGCACCCCCACCGTATTAGTAGTATTAAAAATATCACTGGGATCTTGATTGTCATCCCGACCGATGCTCACACCTGGCCACTCTATCCGCCGCCAGCCGACCTGCGGCAGGCTGTCCACCAGCCACGTGTGCATCACATTCGCATTATCATCCCAGTTGTAAATATTGTCTATCTTCAGAACGGCACTTTGCAATACCTCCCCGCCAGCAACCCCCAACTGCGGACCGTTCCACTGGATACCCCAGGCATAATAGGTATGATGATCTAAATCATATAGATTTTTGGGTATAGGCTCAAACGTATAGGATCCGCCCCATACCGAGGTACTGCTCAGACATATCCCCAGTAGGACTGCCAGACATCAGATTTTAATTAATTTGCATCTCATTTTAACTCCTTGGTCAAAAGACGCATTTGTTTTTTTCTCTCTAATGAGATTTTTTATCGCGAATCTTGGTCAGCGTTGCCGCCATAATTCGTAACTCGTTTCTCCATTTTCGCTTATTGATATATTCCAGATCTGACTCCAGCTTATAGCGGAACTCATCAATCGTCGTATCATAGCCGTTGCGAACCTGAGCCAGCCCCGTAATCCCCGGCAGGACCGATAACCGTTTTTTGACATCCGGATAATGTACTTCCAGTTTCTGGAGTATTTCCGGCCGCTCCGGGCGCGGCCCGACTAATGACATCTCGCCCTTTATGACATTAATTAACTGCGGTAACTCATCCGCATGGCTGCTCCGCATCCATCGGCACGATCTTATAATCCGCGGGTCATCTTTGGCGGCCCAAACCGCACCCGTATGGTTTTCCGCACTCTGATACATGGTGCGGAATTTATACATCTTGAACAGCTTACCGTCCTTACCGACCCGGACCTGGGTAAACAGCACCGGGCCATCACTCGAAATTTTGATCAAAATCGCGCAAACCAACCAGACTGGGATAGTTAGCAACAAAGCCGCCGCACCCAGCAGTACATCCACAATCTCCTTGGCGCACTCAAAATACCGCCGCGCCAAATGACCTGCTATTGCGACGATTCCGCCGGCAAATCCAACTATTGTAATCGGTTCTGGCATCTACTTCTTTTTCCTCGTCTTTGCGTAAAAAACAGTTTTTTCTGAACTTGACTTACCTTTCTACGCGATTAGAATAATTATAGAAGCCCCGCAGGGGCGCTGAAAAACGCCTCTGCAAAGCTATCGTGGGTGCGCCGGCGAATCTAGCCAAAGACATACGCCAGCTCACCCATTTATTTTAATTTTTATTCTTTTAATCCTGAAAAGTCAAATTCCTCAAAAAATATTGTATTCTCTCACTCTCTGTATTATTTTCTACGATAGCAATATCGCACTCAAATTATGCCAAAAATCCCTTTTCTGAACATTTCACCCTAATCCATTAGGGTTCACGCAGCGCCTTCAGGCAACACTCAAGACAGGACTTTCTAGTCTTACAGCACTTCTAGACCTCCTT
>JAKJEP010000289.1:0-276 GCA_022705365.1 Planctomycetota bacterium
CGACAGTCTGCTGGAGATGGTGGGGCTGGGCAGTGTGGCGCGGCGTCCGATCGGGGAGTTTTCCAAGGGGATGACGCGGCGGATCGGGCTGGCGCAGGCGCTGATTAACGATCCGGATCTTTTGATTCTGGATGAGCCGACGTCGGGGCTGGATCCGATCGGGACGCGGCAGATCAAGGACTTGATTCTGGAGCTGGGCAAGCGGGGCAAGACGGTGCTGCTGTGCAGCCACTTGCTGGCGGATGTGGAGGATGTGTGCGATCGGATCGGGATTTT
>JAKJEP010000289.1:306-4838 GCA_022705365.1 Planctomycetota bacterium
CTTGCTGGTGCACAGCGAGATGACGGAGATCCGCAGCGGCCGGCTGAGCAGCGGAGCGATAGAGCAGATCAAGGGGATTATCCATCGGGAGAATGCGGCGGAGGTAGAGGTGCTGAATCCGCGGGACCGGCTGGAGGATTATTTTTTGCGGATCGTATCGGAAGCCCAGGCCGAGAAGCTGCAGACCTCGGGGGCGACGCTGGGGACGGGGGTGAGTGATTTCCTGACGGCGCGGGAAACGGAAGAAGAAGTGCGGGAGAAGGTGCTCGAGGGCCTGGTGGGCCGCGAGGCGGAAACAGGCACTGGTTCTGCGAGGGGGGAGGAGCCGGTGATACCGGTGGAGTCGGTGCAGGCGGTGGATCTGGTGGATCACGGGGTGCTGGATTCGCTGGTGGAGGTGAAGACGGAGCAGGTCCAGCCGGAGGAGGCCGGTGGAAAGGCGGCCGCGAATAAAGCGGAAGCGGAGCCCCGGGACGCCGCGGAATTATTGATGGACAAATCGGTGATAGAGTCTTTGATGAGAAAGAAGGACGGTTCCGGTCCGGCCGCCGGGGAAGGGGAGCATGAATAGAGTCTGGGCGATAGCGTGGAACCTGGTGCGGGAAGTGCTGCGGATGCGGTTTTTCCTGTTCTTTCTTATTTTGGTGACCTTTGCCTATACGATCGGCTTTTCGCTGTGGCTGCACGGGGCGGACAGTATGGCCGATGAGAAGGTGAAGTTTCTGCTGAGCTACAGTGTGCGGTCGATGTTCGGATTGTTGTCGCTGGTGACGATCTTTGTTTCGATTGCGGCGGTGAGCCGGGAAATCAAGCGGAAGGAGATTTTCACGGTTACGACCAAGCCGGTGAGCCGGGGGGAGATTCTGCTGGGCAAATTTCTGGGGATGGCGCTGCTGCATCTGCTGCTGGTGGGGGCGAACGGGGTTTTGATTTATAGTTGTGCGCGGGTGTTGCAGCGGACGGAGCCGAAGTCGGATCTGGAAAAAGCCAAGCTGCAGGAGCTGGTGTTTGTGGCCCGCCGTTCGGTGAAGCCGCCGGTGCCGGATGTGAGCCAGGAAGTCGAGGATCTGACGCAGCAGCAATTGGAGTTAAAGAAACAGGAGTTGGGGATTACGGATGCGGAAACCGAGAGTCACATGAAAAATATCATCCGCCGGGAAATCGGCAAGCAATTGCTGCTCTATAAAGGGGCGGTTCCGCCGGGCGGATCGATCACCTGGAAATTCAGCGGGATCGAGCCGCGGGACCGGGAAAATGGTTTTGTGTTTATCCGGTACAAGCAGGAGGTTTCCTATACGCCGGAGAGTCTGGCAACCGACGGGATCTGGCAGTTTGGCCCGGAGGACCCGACGCTGGCCGGTGGGCAATGGTACAGCCGGCGGGACGCGATCCGGACGGTGCATGAATTTCCAGTTCCGGTGCGGGAGGTGTCGGCGGATGGGGATTTGTATGTGACGTACCGCAATCCGGTTTCGAATGATCCGGTGAGCGTGATCTATCCGCCGGATACGGGGATCGAGGTGTTGTATGCGGCGGGGGGATTTGAGGCGAATTTTCTGCGGGCGCTGCTGGTGATGTATCTGAGTTTGCTGATTTTGTCGGTGTGGGGGATCGCGGCGGGGGCCTGGCTGAGCTTTCCGGTGGCGGTGCTGTTTGTATTTATGGTATATCTGTTCGGATTGTCCAGCAATTTTATAGTGGATGCGCTGGAGATGGGGACGGCGGACCGGGCGCAGAAGCCGGTCATCAAGGCGATTTTGCCGGTGTTTCCGCAGATTTCGGATTACCATCCGGTGGACCAAATCGAAAAGGGCCGGTATGTGTCGTGGTATTTTTGGGACAATATCACGCTGGTGAAGGATCTGGCGATTGCCACGGTGGTGGCATTGATCGGATTTTTGATTTTCAAGTTCCGGGAACTGGCCCGGGTGATAGTGTAGCAAGCCCAAAGGAATTGCCTGCCGGAGGCATATACGAAGAGAACCCGAATGAAGCGAAACCGATATATATCTTTTTTATTGATTCTGCTGGGAGTGGGGCTGCTGGCGGCGGCGGTGGGGCGGACCGGGCCGATCAACCGGATGCGGCAGGAATACCGGCTGGCGATTACCAATCCGTTCGAGGAGGAGTCGATGCGGTCGGAGTTCCGGATCCCGACGGTGGCGCTGTTCACGTTTCGGAGTCTGGCGATCGATTATTTGTGGATTCGGGCGGATAGTCTGCAGCATGACGGGCAGTATTTTGACGCGCTGCATCTGGCGCGGCTGATCTGTGCGCTGCAGCCGCATCTGCAATCGGTGTGGGACTACCGTTCGTATAATATGGCGTATAATATTTCGGTGAGTATGCCGACCTGGCCGGAGCGTTGGAACTGGGTGGAGGCGGGGTATAAGTTATTGCGGGATGAGGCGCTGGTGTTCAATCCGCGCAGTCCGCTGCTGCATGAACGGCTGGGCTGGATTTTTGAGCATAAGATCGGGGCGATTGCGGATGATGCGCATTATTATTACAAGCTGCGGCTGGCCTCGGACATCATGCCGCTGCTGGCGCCGGTGGACAGCGAGGATATAGCCCGCGACAGCCGGATTACCAACGAGGAGCTGGAGGCCCTGGCGGCGGTCACGCATTCATGGCAGGCATTGCTCGAGGATCCGGATATTGCGGCGCTGGTGGACAAGTTCCGCCAGGCGGCGCCGGCCTTGGCGAAGGAGGAAGCCTTGTTCGAGGCGTTGATTCAGTTTCGGATGAAGCCGGGGGACTATCCGCCGGCGCTGCACCAGGTGATCGCGGATTACCGGGGAACGAAAGTGCTGCGGACCCTGGATTTGTTTGTGCGGGCGCAGGAATTGCGAAAAAAATGGAAGATGGAACCGCAGAAGATGCTGGATTTGAACCGGAAGTACGGTCCGGTGGATTATCGCCAGGGGGAGGAGGCGCGGCTGAGTCTGGACTGGCGGCTGCCCTACAGTATGGCGCTGTACTGGGGGACGGAAGGGCTGCGTTATGCCGAGCCGGCGACGGATCCGGCGCTGCGGCTGCACCGGACGGTATATCACAGCCTGCAGTTTATGTACCATTACGGGTACTTGCAGTTGTACAACTTCCAGCCGGTGACGCGGATCACCCGCGGGGAGGCGGGGCAGGAGATATTTGAAAAGAAAAAAGAATTTGATTTGCGGATTTTCATCAGCCAGGATTTGAGCATGTTTCCTGTGGCGTTTCAGGCAACGCAGGATGTCTTGCAGGAGTTCATTGACAAGGGGGAACGGATTCCCAAGGGTGTGGAGCATGGTTCGATCAATCTGGCCAAGTCCGGCATTATGAGTTTTTATCTGGCCGGTTATAAAACGTGGGCGCAGAAGTATCTGAATTATCTGCGGGAGCGATTCGCGGATCAGGCGGAGTTCCGGGTGGATCTGGAAGCGTTTGTAGCGGAAGAGATGCGGCGGGTGGTGCAGGATACGGCGCCGAAGAACACCAACGATATGATTAATTCGTTTCTGCGGGAGAGTTATTATTTGTATGCGATCGGCAACGACGATCTGGCGTCCGCCAACGAGCAGCATGCCGAGCGGCTGCATAAGCTGTGCCGGATGCGATTTGCCGAATCGGGCGAGCGGCTGTTCCTGCCGGACTTTCCGGATATGCGGTGGCTGGGGATGAAAAACTTTCTGCTGGATACGGTAGTGGGATCGGAAGTCAAGGAACTGCTGTTAGGGCGGCTGAAGCGGGAACAGCCGGAGACCTACGAGAAAGTGATTGCGGCTTTGCGGGAAGAGATAAAAGGAAGCGGGAATGAACCCAGCGGAGGTTCCTGACAGAGTATCGGATCCGGCGGGGCAAACCTTTTTCGGGGCCAGGGGGATTCTGTCGGGGATCGGGGAAAAGGCGCTGGCTGGGTCCGGGGTGGAGGTGCGGAGAATTCGGCCGGAGGAAATCGGCCCGTCGCTGCGGCTGCTGCTGCTGGAGTCCGGGATCGATGGTCCGGAACTGGACCGGCGAATGAAGCATTTTCAGGAGCTGGCCGGGCAGGAGAATTACGATCTAACCCGGCAGGTGGTTATCGCGCGGGACAGCCGGCTGGTTTATGCGGGTTTGTTCGTGCCCAATCCGGGGGGGACGGCCTTTTTGTTCAGTTCGCCGCCGGCGGCCGAGAAGAGCGGGGGAGTGGATTTTATTTCTTTATCGGCGCAGGCCCTGGATGGTTTATGTCAGTGGGCGTTTCGGGAGGGCAGTGTTCTGCTGCAGTTGCTGGCGGAGCCGGGCGACGGCGGCCGGCAGGAATTATGCCGTCGGAGCGGACTGCGGCATCTGACGGAACTGGTGTATTTGTTTCGGTTGAGTGAAGCGGAGGCAGAGCTGCCGAAAGCTCCGGGCGGCCAGTGGCTGGGTTATTGCAGGGAACATCACGAATTGTTCAAGGAAACCATTGCCCGGACCTACGAAGGTTCGCAGGATTGTCCGGAGCTGGAGGGGCTTCGTACGATGGAAGAGGTGCTGCGGGGACACCAGGCGGGCGGCCGGTTTGATCC
>JAKJEP010000028.1:0-5228 GCA_022705365.1 Planctomycetota bacterium
ACCGGCCGTTCAAGGATTTGAAGGCCCGGACGGAACTGCTGCTCAAGCACGGCCGGCCGCTGATCTGCACGGAGTATATGGCGCGAACGCTGGGAAATACGTTTATGTATGCTCTGCCGTTGTTTGAAAAATATAAAATCGGGGCGTGCAACTGGGGCTTTGTGGCCGGCAAGACCCAGACGCAGTATCCCTGGGACTCGTGGGATAAAAAATACGAGGCGGAACCGCCGCTGTGGTTCCATGACGTTCTGCGGCCCGACGGCAGCCCCTATGATGCCAATGAAACGGAATTTATCAGGATGATGACCGGAAAATAAAAAAGTGTGCGGTGCGCACCCAACCAATGTAAGTAAGGAAACAAGATATGGGAATCGGAATACTGGATGTGGTAGTGTTTTTGGCGTTTGTGGCCCTGGTGCTGGGTGTGAGTTTGTACAAGAGCCGCAAGGAGGGAAAGACTGGCGAAGATTATTTTCTGGCGGGCCGCAGCCTGGTCTGGCCGCTGATCGGATTTTCCCTGATTGCGGCGAACATCTCGTCGGAGCAGTTTGTCGGCATGAGCGGCAACGCCGCCAGCCATGTCGGCCTGGCAATCGCCAGCTATGAATGGATGGCGGCCATTACCCTGGTGGTGGTGGCGTTCTGTTTTCTGCCCTATTTTCTCAAGGCGGGCATTTACACCATGCCGGAATTTCTGGAATACCGCTACAATCAGGGCGCACGGGTGATCATGGCGGTGAGTATGCTGCTGATTTACATGCTGCTGCTGGGCGCGGTGACGTACTCAGGGGCGCTGACCATCAATACCATGGCCGGTGAGATGCAGTTGAAGTTTGTCCCTTCGCTGCAACTGGCTTCGCTGGTGATCGGGATCATCGCGATGGCGTATGTGGCGGCCGGCGGCTTGAAGGCGTGTGCCTGGGCGGATCTGATTCAGGGCAGCGCGCTGATCTTGGGCGGAGCAATGATTATGATCTTTGCCTTCCAGATGCTGGGCGGCGTGTCGGAGGCGACCTATATTGAGGATGTCACCACGGGCGCCGTGGCGGTAAAGACCTTTACGTCGGACCAGTCCGTCATGGATCGGTTTCTGGATATCAACAAGGTCCGCCTGAACATGTTTTTGCCGAAGGATGATGCGGTGCTGCCCTGGACGGCGCTGCTGCTGGGTTTGTGGATCCCCAATTTTTACTATTGGGGCCTGAACCAGTACATCACCCAGCGGACGCTGGGATCGGCGTCGCTGGCCCAGGGACAAAAGGGCATCGTTTTTGCCGCGTTTATGAAACTGCTGATACCGTTTGTGATTGTGATCCCTGGCATCATCGCCTTCAATCTGTTCTCGACGGAGATGCGGTCGAGGGCGGTAGCGGATAACGCACCGATTGTCGCCAAATACTACCAGGCCAATCCGGCCACGCAACTGGTCCAGGTGGCGGAATCGCCCGGCGAGGCGGAGATTTCGGTATGGGGGGAGGGGAGATTTCTGCTGGCAATTTTCGCGGACGAGGCAGGTGTTAAGGCGGCAAAAACGAAAAATCATTTTGTCCTGCCGTTAACCAAAACGCAATATGACCAGTTCAAAGTAAATCCATACACCCTGTTTAAATCGGATGACAAGTCCTGGCAGCACGTGTTTCCCGCCTGGGCGGAGGAATTGAAAGTTTACAATCAGGCAACCGAAGAGGCGGCCCGCGCTGCCGGCGCTGCGACCAGTACCGAAAAATTCATTGCCTTTAAATACGATTCCGCGCTGGGGCAGCTCCTCAGCCGGGTCATTCCCCGCAATACCGGGCTGGTCGGCTTTGTCCTGGCGGCCCTGCTGGGGGCCATCGTCAGCTCCCTGGCGGCCATGCTCAATGCGGCCTCGACGATTTTCACCATGGACATATTTACCCGGTATATCAATCCCAGGGCCAGCCAGAAAACCATCGTTCTGCTGGGCCGGATTGCCGTGGTGTTCTTCTCGATCATTGCCGTTTCTCTGGCCCCGGCGCTGGGCAACCCGAAATTCAGCCACAGCATTTTCACGATTATCCAGGAAAGCCAGGGCTTTATTTCGCCGGGCATCCTGGCGGTGTTTATCTTCGGGCTGGCCGTGCACAAGGCCCCGCGCTTTTCCGGGGTGGTCGGCTTGCTGACCAGTATCGTGGCCTATGGTGTGCTCAAGTTCCAGGCACCTTCCATTCAGTTTTTAAACCGGATGGCGATCTGCTTCGCCCTGTGCCTGGTAATTATGGCAGTCATTACCGTGGTGAAACCGCTGCCCCAGCCGGTGGAGTTTAAGACCAACACGAAGATTGAGCTTCATTCCTCGAAGGGAGCTTTGGCGGCCGGCGTGGTGGTAGTGATTGTAACGCTGATTTTGTACGCGATCTTCAGCCCGATCGGCATTGCCAAATAACAGGAGGATGATTTTGAATAGCAGTAGCGATCAACAAGCGGCAAAATGCCTGAAAAACCTTGCCGCGGAACAAGGTCTTCAAGTATCCGGCGGACGGATCCGCCGGACCTCCTCCCGCTTTTGCCTGGGCGTGGAGCACGGCGATTACAACGGGACGGAACTGTTCGGGGTCGGCACCGACCGGTTCATCTGGCTGGGGTACAAGCCCAATGACAGCGGGACGATCCGGCTCTACAGCGGGAATTTCGCCGACGATGGCATCGTTTCCTTCCGGCCGGAACAGGTTCCGCCGCCCCGGACGGTACACGATTCCTGGGCGCGTTTCCCCTATGGTGTGGTGCATATTCTGCGGAAGGAAGGTTTCGACGTTTCCCGCGGCTTTGACGCCGTGCTGTACGGCAACATACCCGGCGGCGGGATGAGCCGCTCCGCCTCGCTGACCCTCAATCTGATTTTGACCCTGTTTGAAGTCAACGGCATCGAGGGGGTGGATGATTTTAAGATTATCGACATGGCCCAGGCGGTGGAGAATGAGTACATCGGCTCGCCCTGCGGCCAGCTCGACCAGATCATGATCTATTTCGCCAGGGCCGGCATGGGAACGCATTACCAGCCGGCCACCCGCTCCATCGAGTATGTCCCGCTGGGAGCGGGAGCTTTGGATTTCCGGATCGTGAGCATGGATACCGGCACCGTGCGGCCGGGCCTGGAAAAATCAACCTATAAGGTTCGCCGGGCCGAATGCGAGCAGTTGGTGAAGCTGGCGCAGGAAAAGAAGTTTGCGATACGTTCTCTGGCGGATGTAAAACAGGACGAGTTATATCAAAAACTCTTGCGGGCTTTCCAGCCAAACCATCCGCATCTCTGCCGCCGCCTCACCTATATCTATAAGGCCCAGCAGCGGTTTTACGAGATGCTGGCAGCCTGGAAGGCCGGCGATGTGGAGAAAATCGGCTCGATCTTCCGGGCGGATGGCATCGGCCTGCGGGATGACTATGCCATTTCGGGACCGGAACTGGAGACGATGTGCGATATCGCCCGGACGGTCGAGGGCGTGCTGGGCGAGCGGATGCTGGGCGGCGGCGACAAGGGGGCGGCCGGCGCTATCGTGCGGGCGGAGGCGGTGGAACCCCTCCAGCAGGCGGTGGCCGCCGGATACCCCCGCAGCCATCCGGACTATGCTGACAAATTTGCGGTACATATTTGCACGGTTACTGACGGTATCAAGGTATTTGATGATTTGTTATAATATTTGTTTTACGAAAGGAAAAATATGAAAACAAAAACGACCCGATGGTTATGTGTGTTATTGCTGGCAGTGGTTTTGGCAGGTTGCGGATCGACAGATCAGAAAGACAGTAAAGGAAAATTGCAGATGACAGAAGAAACATTCGGAAGGGTGGACGGGCAGGAGGTATTTCTTTATACGCTAACCAATGCCGATGGGATGAAAGCAGCCATTACCAATTATGGCGCGACGGTCGTCTCCCTGTGGGTGCCCGACCGGCAGGGCCGGCTGGCGGATGTGGTGCAGGGATTCGATACCCTGGAAGATTACATCCGGTATAACGAGAGCTATTTCGGCAATGTGGTAGGCCGCTACGGCAACCGGATCGCCGGGGGCAAATTCACCCTGGACGGCGTGGAATATACCCTGGCGGCGAACGATCACGGCAACCATCTGCACGGCGGCCTCCAGGGCTTTAATAAGGTGGTCTGGAACAGCGAGCCGGTGCAGAAGAAAAATGCGACCGGCGTGAAGCTGACATATCGCAGCCGGGACGGCGAGGAAGGCTATCCGGGCAATCTGGATGTAACCGTAACCTACTATCTGACCAGCGCCAATGAGCTTTCCATCGAGTATGCCGCCGTGACGGATAAGGCCACACCGGTGAACCTGACCAACCACAGCTATTTCAATCTGGCCGGCCAAGGCAGCGGGACGATCCTGGGGCATGTGCTGAAGATCGATGCGGACCGGTTCACGGTGGTGGACAAGGGCCTGATCCCGACGGGCGAATTGCGGCCGGTGAAAGGAACCCCCATGGACTTCACCCAGCCGATGGCCATCGGGGCACGAATCGACCGGAAGGAAGATGAGCAGATTGCTTTTGGCGGCGGCTACGACCATAACTGGGTGCTGAACAAAAAAGACCATTCGCTGACGAAGGTCATCAGTGTGCATGAGCCGGTCAGCGGCCGGTTCATGGAAGTGTTAACCACCGAGCCGGGTGTGCAGTTCTATTCGGGCAATTTCCTGGACGGCAGGCACAAGGGCAAGGGCGGCAAGGTATATAACCAGCGCTACGCCCTCTGCCTGGAGACCCAGCATTATCCCGACTCCCCGAATCACCCGGACTTCCCCTCCACGGTTCTGCGGCCCGGCGAAAAATATTCTTCCCGGACGGTGTATAAGTTTTCCGTCAAATAAAATGGAATCCCCTGCAAAAAAGCCCTTGGAACAAGCCTGCCTGTGGAGACATGGGCAGGCTTTTTTCAGGAAGCAACGGGAAGGGGTTCGAGACGAAACAGCAAAAAACCGTGCATGGTATCCAGCCCCACCGCCTTTTGCGGCTGCCGGGTGAAGATCAGCAGATAACGGGATTTTGGGAAATAATAGACCCGGTCGATTTCGTAATTCACATACAGACCGGCCGGATAGAAATAGACCAGCCGGGCGGACAGCCCATCGAATCCGGGAAGAACCACTCCCGCCGGGCCGTACTTCTGATTCCAGGTACAGCCGTTATCGCCGCCCTGCCGGATGTGTTCTTCGAAGCGTTTCCTTTGAGCCGCATCGGGCGGGGGAGCAGTAACCTGTATT
>JAKJEP010000028.1:5303-16639 GCA_022705365.1 Planctomycetota bacterium
CTCCTTCCACGGCTCCGTTTTTTCGATCCGAAGATGCTCCGCCGCCGCTTCCACCCAGTCCCACGCGCCGAATTTTGTAAGATCGGCGGTAACCAGGGTGGCGGTTTTCTCCCCGGGCGTAAGCTGCAAAAGGCGGGAAAAGTGACATTCCCCCGTCAGGTCTTCGCCGATCCAGAAGGTTCCGTTCAGACCGTACGTTTTAAAGAAAAATTGAAACCGCTGCTCGCACTGCGTGGACGCCCCTGCCGGTAAAGCCATCCATCCGCACATCCCCAGGAGAATCAGAAATCCGTATTTTCGCATGGTATCCTTTCCCGTACATTAAACGGTTGAAACAAACATAACCATCTATGCCGGCAATTGTATCATTTTGGGAACCAGCGGGCTAGTCCTATCCGGCCTTTATGCTCCTTGAGTGGAAACCCCCAAAAAAAATTCTTCCTCTGGACAGGAATTGGAGCTATAGTGAAAAAAGCATGACATCCGGGACCGGCGGTTGCCGGTGAAACGGCAGTTATCAGTCTGGAGCATCCTATGTCGGATTTGGCGAATCGCAAGCTGATTTATCTCAAGGGTTTTCTGTTTTTGGTGGGGATTCTCCTGTCAGCTTTGATCATCCTGCTGGAGCATCCGCAGTGGAAAGTGGCGCTGCTGCTGGCGGCTGTAATCTGGTGTTCCGCCCGGTTTTACTATTTTGTGTTCTATGTGATTGAGCATTATGTGGATGACCAATACAAATTTTCCGGGCTGGTATCGTTCATCCGGTATCTGCTCCAGCAGAAAGGGGCTAAAAAATGAGTGAGAAAAAGGTTTCCTGGTGGTGGAAGGGTAGTGCGGTTTTCGCATTAATCGGGATTTTGTTCCTGGGGAACGAGGCGGTACGATGGGTATGGAATCGGAAAATCTCCAGCGACCTGCGGCGGGAAATCCGGAAGATCGCCGAGGCGGGGGAACCGCTGAGTTTTTGGGAGTTGGGGGAAAGCTATAGGAAATCGCCGGAACCGAATGAGGCGATTCCTGATAGTGCGGCCCCTTTTTATGAGGCCGCGTTATCATTGGTTGTTGATGAGGAGATAGAAATACCGGGAATAGCTATGATTGGCTCGTATCGATCCGGTACTCAACCATCAGAGGTTCCCCCTACAAAAATGAGCCTTATTGGTGATTTACTTGATAAGTATGAGGAAAAATTAAATCAGTCAACGGATGGCATCATTTCCGCAGATATACTCCAGACAACCGAAAATTTACTGAAGAAAAATGAACAGGTTTTTCAATTGGCTGACCAGGCCAGTCGTTTATCGTGCTGTGAATATACGGCAAAGTGCAGTATTGATTCTCATCAAATTCCATCCGATTTCGGACTTTCGAGGCATTTAGTGAGATTGCTATCGGTCAGGACGAAATATCTGATTTCGCAAAGGGAGGCGGAGCAGGCCGTTGAATCGATTGCATCCGAAATGCGTTTGGTGCGAATTTATGATTTTCAACCCATTTTAGTTACGCTTCTGGTGCGAAGAGCATTAGAGGGTTTAGCCTATGCGGATGTAATATCATTTCTGGAGTGGTGCCATCCGGATAAGGCTTCGCTGGAAAGGCTGCAAAAAATATTATTGGAAACAGACCAGTCGGATCTTTTCTATCGTGCCATGCTGGGAGAACGCATTTGGGTCATGCAGGAATTGTTTATGTATTTTGATGAAAGTACCCTTAATGAATTAAAAGTACATCGGTTCTTTGGCAGCATTTTGGATTTAAGGATTAAAGATGTTCGTATCCGTCCTTTACGCCGTCGGGACTTTGTGCATTTTTCTTTTCTGCCCGTTTTTGTTGGTCGATATCGACTTTTAGCAATTCCGTCAAAATATAGTTCTTTTGTGGAGTGGTTATTATTTCTGAATCGCGGATAATTGGGAGATCCATCTGATACCGTCATTTTCTAAAACCGATATTGCCGCTGTCCCCTCTGGAGTTGGAGGCTCCATCAGCTCTTCTTGCAGAGAACGTATATCATCGCAATAATGGAATTGTATAATCCCTCCCGCTCGTTCTTTCACCAGTGATTCCATTTGAATCCAATCAATTCGGTCTTTTTCCATATCGACCGAATACCGCAAACGAATATCGGAATGATGATCATGAATGATGATCTCGGCAAAATCCCCTTCGTCTGATAATATTGTTTCAAACTGCATATGTTCTTCCGTCGCATCCCGCCGAACGATATCCACCGCATGCAATCCCATCCAGGGCCGCATCCACCCCTTCATAAAGGCTCCCGACGCATACCGTGCCACACAATCTCCCTCTGCCCGGCATACATATGCCCCCTGCTGAGTATCCACATAATACCATTCATCCCCCACGTGCAAATGAATACAGGCCGGGTGTTCCCGGGCGGTTTTACAGGTAAAAGGAACAATTCCCCCGCCCGTAATGCTTTGCCCGTTAACCTCGCCGCTTATCTCATAATAGGTCCAGCCCCGCCTGTGCATTTCATCCCGCTCATCATTAATGGGGATATCCATACTCCAGATATAATCAAAAAACGATTCCTCCAGCGTATTATACGAATACTCCGTATGATAATTACTCGCATCCGCAAATCGCCTGTCAATCGTTTCCGCCAGCAAACCATTCCTATCCCGCCGATGCTGCACACCTTCCACCACACCCTCCACCTGATTGAGAAATTGCACAAATTCTGGTGGATCACTCGGTAACTGCATGGTCCGCATACTGCTTTGCCATAAGTGATAATTATTGATATACACCTGCCGCTCGCCGCTATGATAATAGTAATTCCCTTCCTCATTCTGAAGCCAGGTGCACAATTTCCCTTTTTGATCCGGCGTCCACCTCTGCATCCGCCGGAACATCGGACCATCGATTCCTTCGGGAAAATAGAACCACTGCTCATACGCCCCCTTACTCAAACTTGCCACCGCCCCGGGATTATTATTACGAGATTGCAATGTATAATGAAAACTGGCTACCTTCTCCCGCTTCAAACCGGGTGCGTCCTCCTTCAACATAACCGCCGTACCGGCCACCGCCGCTGCAAAAATAATCGCCGAGGTTATAACGATCCCCAACTTGGTCCCCACATAGCAGGCTAATACTGTCCCGACTCCCACTTTGACCGTCGCCGCCGATACCGCTCCCTGCGTCGCCGCTGCCTCCCCCGCCGCTGTCAGCTTGCCGAATAATCCCAATGCCAGCAGCAACGAACTCCTGCCTATCCCAAAGCGGGCGAACTGCCGCTTCAAAGCCGCCTTCGCCCGGAAAAACCGAAGCCGTGCATTAATTTCCGAACAATCCATTACCGCCGCTATTTCTGAAAACGACATTTCATCAAAGCAACGCAGAGAAATTACCGCCCGATCCCGCTGCTTCAACTTTTCCATAGCGGTTATCACGTTATGGGAAAGTTCTTTCCTTTCCAGCTTCCTGACTCCTTCGAGTCCGGAATGACCTGCTTGTTCCCCCAGAATATCTCCCGTGAAGACCGAGGCCGGCTGGGTTTTTCGGGATACCAATTGACGATAATACTGTTGAATTTTATTCATGGCGATACGATACAGCCACGACCAAAACGATTCCGGCTTCTGCAAACCGTTCAATGACTTTACCATCTGTAATAAGGTCTCCTGAACCAAATCCGATGTCAGTTCATCATCCAGCGTAACTCGAAAAATATAGGTACGCAACCTCCCCCGGGCCATCTCGGATAAGCGGCTCATGCAATCCCTATGGCCAAGCTGAGCCTGCTTGACTAGCTGTATTACGTTCTGATCAGAATTCAATTTCTTCTATCCTTCTACTAGAACAGACGATCACCAATCATATTCGTTACAAATTTACGAAAATTATTTTACCACGGATGAGGAAAGGGGGCATTCTTCTTTTCTGCCCTTTTTCGTGGCCGGCCTCTTTTCCTCTTTTTCCCTGTGCCAGCTATATTCACGGAACCGCCAAAAGTCAATATTGACACCCAAAAACGGCTTTTGCTCCCCCATAACAAGGGATCGCTGAGTTTTTGACGCCAGTGTCAATTTTTATTATTTTTCCATTTTTTTAAACAAATATAGAATGTACAGGTGTCTCTTAGTATAGAAGTCAATATAAGCCGGTAAAGGGCCGTCGTGTGAATGTTCAGGATCGTACTCATAATACCAGAGATTTGCTGGAAACAGCTTATGAGGATTACGCCCCTGACTTATATCGGTATGCGGTTATGATTCTGGCGGACCCGGGAAAGGCGGAAGATGTGATACAGCAGGTATTTATGAAAACCTTAAAAGCAGCCCCCCAGCTCCGACGCCTCCCCTCCCTTTATCTCTACCTTCGCACGGCCGTCCGAAACGAATGTTTTAGCCTCCTGAGCCGGCAAAAGCGGTCCCTGGAGTCCATTCAGGACCCTTCCTCCCGGCCCCTCCTGGAAAAGGTGGATAAAGGAACCCCGGAAATAGAGGATAACGGCAAAATAGAAGCAGCAATCCGCAGCCTCCCGCCCGATCAGCGGGAAGTCATTCACCTGAAAATCTACGAAGCGAAAACCCTCCAGGAAATAGCCCGGCTCCTGGACATGAATCCCAATACCATCGCCAGCCGCTACCGTTATGCCCTTGATAAATTACGGGAAAAATTACTCCCAGGCATTCAGGAAAAATAAATGCTATGTTCAATGATGATGAAGAAATCGAATCCCTGTTAAAACGCTATCGGCCGGTTGGCCCCCCGCCTGACCTCAAGAAACGTATCTTCCAGCCGGCCCAACCGCAATTCTCCCTATTTTCACAAAAGGCAACCCCTGAAAATTGCCATATCCCAGCCCCGACCGTAAGGGAGGGGGTAGAAAACTCTGAAAATTGTCTTATCCCAGCCCCGACCGTGAGGGAGGGGGTAAAAAACCCTGAAAATTATCTTATCCAAGCCCCGACCGTGAGGGAGGAGGTAAAAACCCCTGAAAATTGCCTTATCCCAGCCCCGACCGTAAGGGAGGGGGTAGAAAACCCTGAAAATTGTCTTATCCAAGCCCCGACCGTGAGGGAGGGGGTAAGAACCCCTGTTCTTGGTTCTAAAAATCTGATTATTAACGGTCTCCAAAAATATAAATGGGCCGTTGCCGCCGCTGTTATTGTGATAGCCTTCGGTACGGTAGCTTTGTGGTTATCCCATCCTACGATCGAAGACCGTCTTCCAGATGAAACCGCTCAGGATCGCGTTTTCCAGGACATCATGCATGCCGGCCAGGCCGCCCAGTTGCTGGCCGCCGCCGACCTGCTGGCCAAACAGCTGGGCGGATTGAAGTATGCCCGGGAACAATATGAATATATAATCCAAACCTACGCCCATTTGGAAGCCGCCGTCACGGCCCAATCCAAACTCAAATCACTTCCCGAAAGGAGCGAATACCATGATTAACTCTGCCAAAATAAAACTGCTGGCCTTTATTACCATAACCTTATTCTGCCAAAAAGGCTTTACCCAGGAAAACCCTCCTGACCAGGGAACACTGCAATTTGAGACCTCCGATAAGAATTCATATTGGCGTCCAAGTTTTATTAATAGAATTGGAACTGTCTTAGACCCTGTTACTGGAGAGGGGATCATTACTCCAACTCATGCTGCGGTTTTCAATATTTTTTTCCGACGCAATGGTTGGCCTGATCAGGAAGCATGGATTAAGATGGCGAAGGACGTGGTAAGTGAAAAACAATTTGAATTTATTCAACAAAACCAATTTATAACCGTTGTCGATCAAAACGGAAGAGGTATTATTCTTGAATATACGCTCTACGCTGTGAGCGAGGAAGATGCGAAAAAGATGGCTCAGCTCGCCATCGAAATATTGGATCAGGACGCTCTCACCAGGTTGGATGATCTAAAAAAAGAGTTGGAACAGGAACGTCAAAATCTTTCCCAGGCAGAACAACAAATTTCCGAAATGAATGAGAATAAAAAAAATACTTCGGAAGGATTGAAGCAACTTAGAAAAATAACTTTTTATCAGGATGGTGAAGAAGCCCAAAAAATGGTTGCGGAATTGAACAATATCATAAACCGGATTGATATTGATATTGCCGGCTATGAAGCGAAGATTAAGGCCATAAGGGAGAAAAAAAATTTTGATCCAATGTTAGATAATCAAATGTTATTCGATGTAGAAGTAGAATTGGTCGGCGCCCTGGCCCGCAAAAACAAGGCGGAAACAATTCGGCAAGACACAATATTTTTTGTTACCCTGGCAGATAAGCTCGATAGCCTGGCCGCAGAATTAAAAATCAAGCAAGAGGATATAAATAAGACCCGGGAGGAAATTAAATCCAAAGAAAATCTTCTCACCCAAATGCCCCCCGGATTTAGACCGGTAGAAGTAATCGATAATAAAGTGGTGATATCCCCCGTAAAGCCGGTTCAGTAAAATTATTATCTTTGCCTGGCCTGCCCGTAGTCAATAGCATAGCAGCCTCAAAAAGTTGTCTTATCCCAGCCCCGCACGTAAGGGCCTCTTGGGATATCGCCTTCGCTATCGGTCACACATTTCATCCCAGCCCCGCACGTCAGTAAGGGGGTCAATTTCCCTGTTGCCCACATGGATGGGAATCGATTATCCAATGGCCAATCTTGCCAAGGGTGGCACCTTCCTGCCTTCCTGAAAATTAAAGGGGTCAGACACCGATTCCGCTCCCTTTTTTCTTGTCCAGCAGGTAGGGACAGCCCCGATATTCATCGGGATTGCCGACGCGAAATCCTTATCATTTTTCCTTTTCCTAATTTAAAAAAACATACTCCAAATCCTGTCAATCCCGTGATCCTGTCAAAAAACTCTCATTTCCAGTGTCCATTATTTGTTTTGCACTACAGACTCCGAATCCCATATATTGTTTATTCTTTTTCTCTTTTCCTTATCTTTAGTAAATCTTTTATGTCTTGCTTGTTGAATTTGGCTTCGTTGTAGTCTGGATCAATATCAATGGCTTTGTCAAAATAAGTGAGTGCTTTCTTATATTTACCTTCTGCCCTGGCAATCAAACCCAGATTAAGATAAGCTTCATCCGCTGATTCCGGCTTAATCCGCACGGCACGTCGGTGGCAAGTCTTGGCTTCTTTAAACTTGCCTTGTTGTGCAAGACAAGCACCAAGTAAAACCAGATATTCTTGGGTGGGATACTGATGTATAGCTTTTCGATACGATTTCTCGGCTCTTTTAAGATCACATTTTTGGTTATACATGCGACCTAATTGCGAATACACTTGGTGATGGTTTTCTGGCGAACATAGCTTCAATGACTTTTGCAGTGCGTTCTCTGCTTCTTCATATAGAGCCATTCCAGCTAAAGCATCAGCAAGTACAATCCAGCCATACATATCATTGGGATAAGCCAAAACATATTTATGAGCATAATAGAAATGACAGGAGGTTTTGCCTTTCTGCCATGCTTTTATCATTGTATTCCAAGATTGTTTTTTTATTTTATCCATTTTTGCCCGCCATTCTTTTCGCCTCCGTACCTTATCGTTATACCTTTGCGTTTACCATTGCCTTTAATGGAATCTGTTGGTATGTACATTCCATTTATGTTTCCCATTTTAAAATCACACCTGCACCTCTTGCTGCTCAATATACCTCTTAATTCTAATCACCCCCCACTCCACAGCCAAGGATTATTTAAGTATTCTGTAAGCTCCGCCCGCATCCCCGCGTCCTTCCTTTACCCGTGCATAGAGCCGCCGGGAACAAGTGGATTTATCGCCTAACAGCCGCCAGCAGAATGTTCTTCCCGGGGGGAAACCGGCATTCCATGCGTCCGAGCCGGAAATATTCCTCCCACCAATCGTCCAATCCCTCGACCACGAGGCGGTGAGCCAGTCTTCCCCCTCTTACAATTCGTAACTCGTAATTCATAATTCGTAATTTCTTATATAGCCACGTGTAAACTTCATTCACTTTTACCACACTTTTGCTCTACTTTTACAATGTTTTATCCATGTTTTATATTACTTTCTTCATCTTTTACTATACTTTGTTCAACATTTACCAACTCAACTTAACCGTTACAAATTACCAAAATTCTTACCCATCTTCCCAAAAATCTTACCCAACCGTTACAATCGTTATAATCACTAATTTATTATAGGACCATCACTTTCCACGCAAAATAAGCACTTATATCAATTTCCCCAATTTAAAAATAACGACTTACGGCAATTTCCCAAAACAAAAAATAAGGATTTATGGAAATCCGAATCAACTAGCAGGAACTGCGCCAGGATATCCTCTTTCTTTATTTTATTTCCGCATATTCCCGGTACAAATTTTCAATGTTTCCCTGTTTTTCATCCCCCCGATGAAATACCAGGCGGTAGCGGAATTTCAGGTCCTGATGGGCTGGGATAACCAGATCGCCAGCTCCTGCCGGCTGGTTCTCGAAGTCATGGATTCCAAAGGGGTTAGCGGCGAACAGACCATAATCCCGCACATGCCACCAGGTCGGATGGCGGGGATTTTGTGGATGATCGAAGATCGCTGCGCCCACCACCTGTCCCTCGATCGGACCGTAATAATCGCACCAGGCCGCCCGCTTGCCCCAGGTATCGCCGTCGCGAACGCCTTCGCTGTTGACAATATGCCCATGAGCTACCTTGCCCTTGAGCCGCATCGTCGGGGCCAGGCGAAGGGCCATGCTGCCCTCTTTGGTATCGCCCAGGACCACCTCGCCCTGGGTAGCATGGATCGTAACCTCAATATCCATAATGATTTCCTGCACCCGGTTGTAAAAAGTATGGGTGCGGGTATCCGTGCAGATAACCCTGCCATCCTTAGCCAACCAGGAATTTTTGGATTCGATAACCCCAGCCGCCGGGCCGGAGGTGATTCGGGTGAATTCATCATGCCGGATGGTCCCTGATTTTTCCAGCTCCGCCCAGAAGTCCTGGCCGTTGACGCTGCCGTGCGTGAACCACAGGGAACGATGATGGGGATGGTCCTGCTCTTCGTTGGGGGCCTCCTGCATGGGCCAACTGCGGGTCATCGGCTGGCCGGTCGGTCCGATGACCGGATAAAAGAAAGGCCGGGGTACATCCCGGAAATGGTATCTGGTAAACAACTTACCGTTGATATAGACGCCCAGTTCCTGCCCTTCTTCCCTGATTTTTACACCGGCATTCTTAATCTGTTCTGCCGCGGGATGTTCTTGCTGGGCCTGGTCAACCATCTTTTCAAACAACTGCCGCTGCTGGATCAGGGCCGCTATCGGATCATCTGGTTCCCCGCTGGCCTCCAGCAATACCCAGCCGTCATAATCCATTTGCACCAAAATATTTATCAATTCCTGATAAGGATAGTTGCCCTCATTGAGCGGACGGACATGAATCGTATTGCCCAGGCGGCCCTGGATGAGATTGAAGTTGGCAGCCAGGCCCTCTCCTTCCAGATCCTGCGGATTGGAATTCCAGCAGACCGCTACATTCGGATGATTCGCTATATCCATAATGGCTTTGATGGTAGGAAGTTGGGCGCACTGGCCGTGCGCCTCCAGCCGGATCTGCTGCTGGTATGGCTGGCCGAACTCTCCCAGCAAATTCAGGGCCTCGCCGATCTGCCGGATGGTTTGCTCGTGGGGTATTCCCTCATGGAAGTCGTTTGGCTTGACCTTGACGCCGACGCCGCCGACATCGCGGCTGAGGAGGATAAACTGTTTGGTCCTCTCGATGGATTCCTGCAGCTTGACAGGGTCGGGATTGTCAAAATTTTCATTACTGCCTATGCCGACCAGAGTAATGTTATGGTCAGCAAAAAGTTTTTTCACGTCTTGCCGCTGCTGGGCGGTTAACTCCGGTTCCACGCCGTGCTTATGCGTGGTGCGCAATTCCACCCCAGCGATGCCGGCCTCCCGGCAATGGGCCAGCAGGGTAGGTAAATCCCAATCCTTTGCCCATAAATAAGTTACCAATCCGAATTTCATGCGGCTGCCGGGCAATCCATAGGTTGAGGTATAATTCAAATCGGTGATTTCACACAGCCGGATATTACGCCAGCGAACCTGTAAAGGGGTTGCACTATTGCTGGAATGGACTTGCAAAGCGATAAAACCTTCAGGTGTGAGTGAGTCGATGAGGTCGGCGGCGAGGACGCCGTTGAGCCAGGTACGAATAGAAGAGCCGATGGCTTCGATGTGTAAGTGATTCCACTGGTTGTGTTTATAAGCCTTGCGGGCCGGTTCATTGTGCGTCAGATCGTTGAGCCAGCCGCGGCGGGATTCGTCGTAAATGCCGCCGGACCAGGCACGATCGCTGGGATCGATCTCGACCTGGTAGCCGTGGACGCGGCCGTTCTGGTAGGAGGGGAGGCTTTGGCTGCGGATCTGGACACCGGAGTTGAGTTGGGGATCGATTTGGAAGTCTAGTTCCAGTATGAAGTTAGCGTAGTTTTTTTCGGTGCAGAGGAAGCTGTTGGGGGTGTTGGGAGCGGTGGTACCGATGATGCAGCTGTCCTGGACGGTATAGCTGGCGGTGCCGCCGCGCTGAACCCAGCCGGTGAGGGTTTGGCCATCGAAGAGATTTTGCCAAGGCATTGTGTCATCTGCATTTACCGCACAAAGGCCCAGCAGAAGGAGCAAGACGTAAACAAATGGTAATAAAGAAGATATGGATTTCATAAATGTCCTTTCCATAAAGGGTTTATAGTAGCGGCTTTATTGTAACCAGTGATGACGGCTGGGCAATACCATTCCGTGCAAATATTTCCTCATTTTGTGCTCTGAATGGAAAAATATAACGATTGGGTAATTTAGATAAAAGTCGAATAAAGTGTATAAAAACATGAACAAAATGATATAAAAGTAGAGCAAAAGGCGCGCAAAACTGAGTAAAAATGCAGTAAAAGTGAATGATATTTACACGTGGCATTTGGAGATTGACGGAAATTTTGGCGGGGAAATGTTGCCCATGTTGCCCAGATTGACTTTGGTAAGATAGAGGAAAATTTTTACTTTCAACCCGACCAACCCGACCAGATGAAGAAGGGGGAAAAGGTTTGAACAAAAATAACGAAGGCATGAGAGGGGGCAGGCACGGCCTGCGGCGAGATCGACGCGGGGACAAGAGTCCCCTTTTCGCGCCGCGAAGCCGAGAGGCTTGTTCTCTTAAGATACATTTTACTCAATGACGCTTCTGCTAGGCGCTTCGTCGTGATGAAACACGTAAGTGTCGGGCAATAACCATATTGACGCTTCCGGTGGGCGCTGCCCTAAGAAAAAAAGGAAGGAAGAATTTTCACCACGAAGCGGCTGTGTTTGAAATCAAGTGTTTTTTAGGAATTTTTTGGGAGT
>JAKJEP010000290.1 GCA_022705365.1 Planctomycetota bacterium
GTTGTACGGGCCGGTCCTGGGAGTGGCGGCCGGCTGGATTCTGGCTCTGATAGTGAAATATTGCCGGCGCCGGCGGATCATGGATCAGGAATTCGAATCGCTTGTAGCTCTGGCCGCCGCGCTTTTAGTCTATGCGGCAGGCGAAGCTGTTTTCCCCAATTCCGGACTGGCGGCGGTTATTGTGTCTGGTTTGACCGTCTCCAATATTCTGGGGCCTGCCGCCGAGGAACTTCGACGTGTCAAGGGCCGGATCAGTCGATTTCTCATTTCCATTCTGTTTATGCTGCTGGCGTCGGATTTCCCTATCGGTTCTCTCCGGGCCTTATGGCCGGGTGGCTTCCTGGCGGTCCTGGCCTTGATGGTTTTGGTCCGGCCGCTGAATGCTTTGGTTTCCACCTATCGTTCGACCTTGAACTGGCGCGAACGGCTGTTTATCGCCTGTGTTGGGCCGCGAGGAATAGTTGCCTTTTCCGTGGCATCCATTTTTTCGATGGAGTTGCGCCGGCGCGGCCATGCTGTCCTGGCCGATCAGTTGCTGGGTATGACCTTTCTAACGGTTATGATTACGGTACTGCTCAGCGGCGTGATCGTGTATCCGCTGGCGTGGGTTCTCCGTTTGACGCGCCGCAAACCCACCGGCCTGCTGATCGTGGGTGCCAACGATCTGGCCCAGCGGGTCGCCGGGCTTTACGATCTCCGCGGCATTCCGGTTCTGTTGATGGATACCAACAGCTATCACTGTACCCGAGCACGGCAGGCGGGCTATACGGTAGTGGAAGGCAGTGCCCTGGACGGCGAATTGCTGGCCCTGCAGGACTGGGCGGGCATCGATTCCCTGCTGGTTATGACTCCCAGCGTTACGGTGAATGCCCGCATCGCCGCCTACACCGCCCGCCAGCTACAGATGGTCATGACCTATGCGGCGGATATCGGCACGCTGCCGGAGGAAACCAAACATCTGGCCCAGGCGGGGGCGCTGCGGGCCTTTTCGCAAAAAGTGAATATCAATGAAATTTGCCAGATCCTGCAACAGGGCCGGGGCGCGTTGCGCAGCCTCTCTCTGCCGATTTCCGCCGAAAAACGCCCGTATTTTTTACCGCTGGTGATTACAGATAAAAATCTGGTTCATCCCTACTCACCCGACGAAACCTACCCGGACGGCAGCGAAGTGATCGGCATGGAATTCGAGCAGCCTTGGCCAAATATCGAGTGAAGGGGCAGATTTTCCGAACATCCACCAAAATTACAGGCGGCGTCAGGGTTTACTCACGGATGGTTTGCCAAATCGAAAATCCTGTTTGCTTCAATTCGGCAGTGATATTTCGATGATTTGACTCGGCAACCAATTCCTCCTTTAATTCATCACCTAATTCCTCTGTCAAATTGTGAATCATCCGTTCTAATGCCGCACGTTTGTTATATTGGACGGTATCTACAGGTGATTTGGGGATTTCTGTCGTTTGAATCTGGTCCAAAATATGCCGGGCTATCAACGTATTCTGGTTCTGGTAGGGCTGGAGAGGCACTTGTTCACTATCGATCTCTTCGCCGGCCAGCCCTGTATAAGAAGCTTTTTCCTTCGTTATGCCGGAAATAAGGGCTGCCGCGGCTTTTCGGTTCTCGAAATGTGCCACTTTCTCGCCTTTGACGTATAAAATACCAAGCTGAGGATCTTCCCGGGCGATGATGAGAAACAGAAAAAGGTGTGAGGTATCCCAGGGTATACCACTTACGGGCCGCAGGTACCAAGGTGGAAATTCATGGAATAAAATGTTTAACCGGCAGTAGCGATAGGCACGGATGGCAAATTCCTGTTCGCCTTCATCCAGTGTAAAAGGAACAAGCAATTCGTCAGGAATGTGCGCAGGATCCGGTTTTTGCTCCATTCCTCTGCGATTCAGATTTTCAGTTACCTGATGAAAGGTAAGATCCGGTGCTATGGCAAAATCGATACCGGCGCCTGCCTGATAAATTTGATGATTAAACAGCGCATAGACCGCCAGGCGTCGCAGGGCCTTTTGCCTGACCGTTTGATCCGGATGCCGGGTCAGCACCCAGGCGGCGTAAACCGCACGGGGAACACTATTCTCATCGAGGATCGGCAAAAGCATTTCTGCCGCCCTTTTTCCCGCGCAGGTGGTCAGGACGCGAAGCGCATAATCTTCCGTCGGCTGCCCCAGATGCGAAAGGATGATATCCTCCCTTTCGGCCCGTTCGGTATCATTCTGGCATTTTATGGAAGCAAGATATCCCGAAGATGATTTTCGGACTTCTGGATTGCTGTTTGACAATCTTTCACAAAGAATTTGTAGGGCTTCCCTGCGGCTGCCGCCCAGAATCGCCGATACCCGTGCCGCCGCCATGCGAACAGGCAGTGCGGTAGCAGGAGAAAGAAATTTGTCCGCAAGTTTGCCGCTCCCGGGCAGTTCATATGTGGCACACCCATCGAATATCAAGGAAGCCCCGGTTGTCTCATCAGGAGATAAGCTCTCTTTACCCGCCAGCCGTTCCAAGGCAGCATATACTTCTTTGTCGAAAGACTTTTCTGGATCACGGGCTGCTATTTTGACATACTCACCCAGGGCCGGGATATCGGTTTCTTTCGCCATCAAGACACGTACAATCTCCGCTGTTTCTGCTCCGCCCCCTGGCAGAGCCCCGGCAACCGCCAGAGAACCAAATTCATCACGAAAGCGGCTCAGCACCAGGAGCTTGTGCTCATCGGGCATGATCGATTGTGTGACAGCAAGAACCACTTCATTTTCACCATGAAAGAAAACTAAGAAGTTCGGTCCTGCCATCCCCCCCTGGCTAGGGTGACGGTTTTTTACCATTGCAATCACATTGGCAATGGACGCATCGGTTCCCTCGATATTCAGATAAGCGGCTATAAACATTCGCAGTTGCCATCCCTTTACATCTCCTGCTTTCATGATCTCTTCAATCTCAGGCAGGGCCTCTTTGTCTTGCCATATCTGCAAGACAATTAAAGCAGGTTCGGGACGATCGCTGTGAATCATCTGCATTACCAGGGAGCGAATCTCCTTTCTATTCAGCCCTGCCAGCTTCTTCCATCGTTTTATCTGATCAGGCCAATTCTCCTTAAATCGGGTCGATGATTCAGTCAAGAATTGCCTCTGCTCTGCCGTCAAGCCATATCGTTCAGGGTTAATCATTGCCAGGGCCAGATACGACTCTTTCGCTAGGAACCAACGGGAATCGCTGGAGAACTTGATCAAAGATTCAAGGGCCGACGGATGACCTATTTCGCCAAGCCATCGAATCAGTTCTATTATTTTATACTCCTCCTTTTGAGATTCCAACAGGGGAGCAAGCAGCGTAACCGCCTCCGTTTTTCTGTCTAAAGCTACGGCGATAGCGGCACGCTGTTGGGGATCATCAAAGGTGATGGTGTCGATCAAAGCCTTTTCCAAAATCTTTCTTGCCGGTTCGTTTTCAGCAAAAGGACAAAGGCTCAAGGTGGCTTCTTTATGAATCGGATGCTTATGGTCGCCGGCGATGCGGAGCAGGACCTGTAAGAAGTCTTTACTCTCCGTCATGCCATCCAGCACTTCCAAACACCCTAAAGCAATACGGGTCTTCTCGTTATCCAGCCCTTCGATTAGCTGCGGCAGAAATTGTGACCGGCGTTCTCTGAGCCACCGGAGGGGCTGCTCCTGATATTCCACTGTATCATCACGCAGACCAAGAGCTTGTATTTTTTCGCGAGCTGCCGCGGCATTCGTTGTGCTTTTATCCTCACCACTAACTAATTCTTGTTCGGTTTTGTCCTCGGCCAAACTGTTTGTGGTAAAGGTTGGGGAACCAAAAATTGTGAGAATGCCCAGGCACATCACAAAGAGTAAAGTTGGCTGGTAACAGGTTCTCATTTTATCAATTCCTGACTATGGCCTATCTAACTACACAATACAGTATAATGGCTCCTATTGCAGGTAAAATGTTTGTAAAATCTGAAGTTTTGCAAAATGGAGGTTAGGCATATACTCCATCCCCGTATTTGTCAATTTCCATACCGGTAATTGAACCGCCGGTTGGGGGCGCTGTCGCCGCTGATGGCGAATTCGGTGATATCGCCCTCCATCTGGATATTATCCGCCCAGTGAAAATCAAAAGCCACCGGTCCAATTTTTCCCAGCCCCAGCAGCTCCCGGGGGATCCGCAGTTCCAGTTTATTATCCACCGCCTTATACTGTAATAGCTTGACTGGTTTCCACTGCCAGCCGTTGCCGTTGTTCTGCTTCAGCGTGGTGGTCGATTCATCCTGCAGGGTATGGTTTACCAAAAAATCATACCCCTGCCAGCCGGTTCGGTGATCCCCATCCGCGTCGATAAACAGCAGCATCCACTGCGGATCCGTGCAGGGTGTGAGCTTCTCCCGTGTCTGAACATAAAAATACACCGACTCCGCATCGCGAGCAACCTTCATCAGCACCAGATCATTCCGCCCGGTGGTATCCGCATAATGCGTGCTGCCATAGCCCCGGTGATCCCGGTGCAGGGTATCGCCTATGGTATCCCGGTATTCCGGCTGCACGTCCTGCCAGTCGGCAAAATCCCCATCGATGACGATGGTCTTTTCCCCCGACGATGCCGGCGCCGGCCGCATCCCCTTGAACCGCCGGATATACGAAATCATCTGATAATAATAATTGTCGGTATGCCCGCCCTTCATCGGCTCGATATCCCGGCTGTATTCCTGGTTGTATTCATCGACGAACATCCCGTCGCTATGCAGGCTGTCCCGCTCCGCCTTATATTTATACCATTCCAGAAACCGCCCCGCTACCCATTCGTTCCACCCGG
>JAKJEP010000291.1:0-242 GCA_022705365.1 Planctomycetota bacterium
GCTTGCCAAATCCTTTTGTTTCAAACCTTTACGTTTTCTTAGCCTGCGAATATTGCTGGATACCAAACCGTTGATAGGCAAACTCGATACCGTCCTTTCATACTCCCTATGGTTTAGTTTCTCACAATATCAAAAAAAGTCAATAATATAAAAATTCAATAATATTGAATTTATTTAATTGACAAAATTCAGTATTTGTGATATATTTTAGTCAGTGTTAGTTTTTATGTATGAGGACAGTA
>JAKJEP010000291.1:285-4737 GCA_022705365.1 Planctomycetota bacterium
AAATCAGAGATATCATCACCTTTACCTTGCATTCATCAATTGGTTAGCAGTACAGATACCAGTATTACCGTCAACAAACAAAACACCTCACAAAAATTCGATTTAGTAATGTATAAGATTTTGTTTTCTAAGGATTTAAGTCGCGTCAATTGCAAACTTTGCAGTCGAAAAGAAAAGGAGAACAATCATGGTACGACTCGAAGGCCCTTACCGTCAATCGCAAATCAATGACTATCTGGCCTGTCCCCAAGCCCTACTGCTGAAACTCCAGGGGACCGAACCCCAGTTCCGCAGTCTCAGCCAAACCCGTGGTTCTGCCATCCACCGCATGATCCATGGCCTCCACGAAGAAGGACTCTGGAATAGCTGGCAGTTGCTGTTCGAGGATATCTGGTCCGAGGAGATCAGCCGCACCGGCCCACCCCTTAACGCCGCGCCCGAGGAAATCGACCGGGAATACCAGGACTGGCGCACGGCCATGGGAAATTATGTCGAGCAGGAGCATGATGCCACCATCCTTTTTGCCGAACTGCCGGTCCGGGGTGTCTTACACAGCCGCTCCGGCCGCGAGTACAGCGTTGAGGGTATCATCGACCAGATTCGGCCTGCCGCCGACGGGCGCGGGTATGAGATCTACGAATTCAAAACCAGCGCCACCCTGCCAGCCCTGGCCAGTCTCCAGCGGAACATCCAACTCTGCCTGTACTGCTGGTGTGCCGTAACCGGGGAGGTTTGCGTAGATGGCAACTGGCTGCCGGCGAAGGACATCCTGCCCGGCTATCTGCAAAACTGCGTGCTGTACAAGCTGGTCAATCTGATTCCCTACAAGCGGGCCGGCCGGCACGGCGACGGCAGCAAGTATCAGGCCGGGGATCTGCGCGGCGATCCCCGGATTTGTATCCCGGTCACCAGTGATCACCTGGTGGAAGGGGCCCAGGCCATAGCCCGCATTATTGCCGCCATCCGGGCGGGGGGGTTCTTCTGGAACCCATCGTCACTGTACGGCGGCTGTGAGGCTTGCCCGTACAAATATGCCTGCGGTACCAGCTTGACGGCCAAAGCGCAGAGTCTGCCGGCACCAGCCCTCAAAAAGGTTGTTTAAGATACGTAACTTTTTCAAAATCATTCTCTAAAACCAGACAAATTAAGAAAGCGAGAAAACCATGAATAAGACAAATAAAAACTATTCACACAAAAAACCGGAACAAAAAGCCAAAAAGAGCCAAGCGTCCGGCGACCGCTTACACGAAAGCGATCTGGTGATCCGACGATTCATGCTCAATCAGCCCAACAGCCGCCTGGGCCTGCAGCCGGGCTACTTCCGCAATACCTTTTCCGGCCAGGAATACCAGAGCCTCCGGGCTAACGTCCTGCTGTGGCACCGGGGACGAGTCTATTTCGAGGACGGCCAGGACGTGGTGCCGGCCTGCAAAAGCAATGACGGCCGGCAGCCGATGAATATGGTCGAACGACCGAAAGCGGAAACCTGTGGTCACTGGAACAGTGACGGCTGGTTCGTTGCCGAATGCCCGCTGGCGGCCTGGCGTTTCTACAATGGCCGCCGCTGTTCGCCCTTGTGCCAGGAGACCTGGAGCTTTTTGGGGATCCTGGAAGCAGACGGGTTTCCTTTCTGGATCAGCCTCAAGGGCCAATCGCTGCGCTCGGCCCGGCAGTTCCTTTCCATGTGCCAGGAGGTTATCAAGGCCGGCCAGAATGAGCTGTTCGATTGCAGCATCACGCTATCCACGCAACTGATACAGGGGCGAAGCTTTGCGTATTATGTGGTACGTTTCAGTGATCCGCAGTGGATCCCCAAGAACTCGGCCCAGCACCGCAAACTGAAAGGCCACCTGCGCCGCTACGGGCTGGCGGATATCCAACAGACCTTCGATGCCGAACAGGCCACCGAACCGACGGCCGCACTGGCCACGTAAAGCAGCCTATGCGGGAAACCTTTTTATGAGACAGACGGAACATGGCAGCCAAACCACTTCAACCTTCAGAACAAGCCCGGAAACTGGACCAGGAAATCATGCGCATCAAAGACCAGGTTTGTCGTAACTGGCTCCAGATGGGCCAGGTACTCTCCGAAATCCAGTTGTCGCTGGCCTATCGGGAGCTGGGCTTTCCCAACTTCCAGCGTTATGCGGAAGATCGCCTGGGGGTGAGTCCACGCTGGGCGAATTATCTGGTCTGCATGGTCCGCAAGGCCAAGCGGTTCAACATCAGTGACCAGAAGGTCGCCCAACTCGATATTTCCAAGAGTTTGGAGATTTTTCGGCTGGACAATGCTGAGCAGGCCAAGAGGCTCGTTTCGAAGACCATCCAGGAGGATCTGCCGCTTAAAGAAGTCAAGCGGCAAGTCGCGATAGCCCTGGGGCAGCCAGCCGATACGGAAGCTCAGACCATCCGCAAAGTATGGTATTTTTCTCCTTCGCAGTGGTCAGTCATCAGCCAGGCCATCAAGGCCGTCAACCTGGAGACGGATTCGGAAAGTGAAAGCTACGCCATCGAGCTGATCGCGGCGGATTACCTAGCCGGGATCGGACTAAAGCAATCCAGGAAGACTCACCCATGAGAAGACATAAGACTTTCCGGAATGCCGATTTTTGCCGATATCCCTGGCGTCAGAAGGAGATTATGATTGAAATTCTCTGGCGGGATGAATTCACCTGCCAGCTTTGTGGCAGCCACCGCCATCTCCAGATGCATCATATTAAACCCAGGTCCCAGGGAGGCGATAATCGGAAGGATAACCTCCTGACTCTCTGCCGGGAATGTCATTGTGCGGTCCATCATGGCAACATGCCTCTCAAGGGTATGAATATCCTGGATAGATAAATATGAGACTATGGTACGAATACAATAATATCAAAAAACAATACTTTCGGCACGAAGTCTATTTTAGGGAATCCAGGTATTCTTTAATTCGTCTGGCTACTTTCTCCGGCTGGGCCACTCGTTTTTTAGGAATAAATGTTTTAAGCACAGCAAGTTTATCAACTAGTTCTAATTCGGAATAGGCTGCCAAAATGTGACCCAATTCTTCAAATTTTCTGGCGGTGCCCACTTGATGGTCATTGACTGCTTCGCCATATCGCTTCAAACGCGGCATTACCAGTAGCGGTTTTCCAAACGTCAATGCCAGAGAAATATTTCCGATCCCGGCATGACTGATAATCGCGTCACACGAATTTAACTTCAGATCAAAGGCTTCTTTTTCCAAACTGATAACATAATCCATTTGCTGGGGTATATAATTGCCTGGGCCGATCTGGGCGAAAATCTTTTCCTGAATCTGCTGCTTCTCTAGAACATCGTCAACTGCTTTGACAAGACGATCAAAACCAAATTGGGTACCAACGGCTAAAAAATACAAATCAATTCCTCTTTTTATATAATTTATCAATGGTCGAAAAATTATAACCTAGTTCTTTTCCTGTTTGAATCACCGCATTCAGAGAAGCGAGAACATAACTGTCCAGACTATCTGTCGCTCGATCGAAATCATGAAACAATACAATCCCCCCACCTTCTGCTTCGATTTTCTGGGCGGCATAATTAATATTTCTTTTGCTTTCCGGCCAGGTATCCAGACAATCGACCGTCCAGAAAATAATTGGCACATTACATATCCATAGATACAAAAGAGAAAATAGATTCAATTTTCCACAAGGTGGACGATATACATGTTTGGCATTAACAGTAACTGATATGACTGCTGCTGATACAGCGCTCCAGCCTTTTTTTATATCATGTATCAACTTCCAGGGTAATACCTTCCAGGCATGTAAGTGACTATAACTATGTGATGCGATCATATGGCCATCTTTTATACTTGATTGTACGAGATGTTCACGACCAGATATATTTCTGCCAAGAAGGAAAAAGGTTGCTTTGATACCATTTTCTTTTAAAATAGCCAATATTTGCGGGGTCAGGCGATTCCCTGGTCCGTCATCAAAAGTCAAAAAGATTGTATTAGTTGATAAAGCTTTCTTTTTTTGTATTTTTCGCAGTATATGCCCATATATCCAGGGAAATAGAAAATATAAACATGCAAATATTATGCACAACCAAAATATATAAATGATAGTCATATCACTTCGCCCACATATTCCACATTCGGATATTGTGCGGCAACGTCCGGCCACTGGCTCAAGATCAGGTCGGCAAAGGGACGAATCATCCTCCCACTTAAAGAAAGCCTTTCAGTATTGGCAATACTATCCAGCCAGATGACTTTTGAACCCCATAATTTTCCAAAAAAACAAATTAAAAATCCAGACGCCGCTCCGGTGCTAAACACCACTTGGGGTTTTTCGTGAAGAACAATACACAGACATTTCCACATTACACCGAAAGTTTTTATCAATTGCTTTCGATTACACTCACCAACAACATAAACCTGTCCTTCCTGTTCAAGTTTGCGACGGACAACCTCCGTTGTTG
>JAKJEP010000292.1 GCA_022705365.1 Planctomycetota bacterium
CCCCGCCGATCAGTGCCCAGATCGCCAGCCAGGCCGCCAGAAAAATAACGCCGAATACCGGATGAAACCGCGCCAGCCAGCATATACTCTTCGCCGCCTGCCAGAAACAGCCACCCACCTGCCTGAAATCCCGCTGCCATACCAGCGCCGCCACCGCCCGATGGAAACACCTGGCATTAAATTCCGCCAGGCAGCGGAAGATCCCCTGTCCCTCGCTGGCCAGCACCATCTCCTGCGCCTGGGACAGTTGAATCGCTTGATGGACCACCTGCCGGGAATTTTTCGCCGCGGTCTTTCGTTGCTCCACATCCTGGATCGCCGCATCTTCCTGGATCAGAGTATCCACCCACCCAATCGCAGAGGCTGCGTTGCCCCCGCCGCCCACTACCATGGAAAATAGTCCGGCATAGGCCTCCTGCAGCGACTCCCTCACCCGGTCCCGATCCAGCCTGGCCTGCCTCTTGGAAGCTTCCGGTTCATATTCCAGACTGGTCTGGTAATCCTTCTCCACCGCTTCCGAACGCTTCATATACATCTTCTTCAAAACCGTAAGGGCCTGCTCTTTTTTGTCCGCATATTCACTTTTTACTTTCGAGCGGACCTCACCCAGGCCCATGCTGTCCGCCGACGGAAAGAGTTCCTGCAGGGTTCCCGACCCCAGCCACTGCCGTAAACCTGCTTCGTTTTCTCCGCCAATGGAATTTTTATACGTTTCCAGACTGCCCCTACCCATTTTATACTGCCCGCTTACATACGCCTCCAGCTCATTGCGCGGAGCCTCCATCTCCCCCGCGCTCGAGCCGCTCACCACCGCACGGTACGAAACCGGCGTCAGCCAGTCCATCACCCAGCCGGTCAGGCAGACCAGCGTTACCCCGATCAAGGCCAAAATCATTTTGCCCGGCTGAGCGGCGATCCGAAAACAGCGAAACAGCCTCAGAAAAGGCAGACCCGCACACCAGTCCTCGAATTCACTGCACCTTTGTTTCCCTTGTTCCGACATGAGAGATCTCCTTTCGCTTACCAATCCACTGTCATAGCGGATATACCAGTGTTTCTCAATCGAACCATTACAGCCATGAGCTTCGCCAGGAAGCGCTGAATATGCAACAAAAATCAGTATAACGGCCCCCCGCCGCCTTTTCAATAAAAATTTCCCCCTTATTTCCGGGTCCCAATCGCACGGAATCGCTCCCCTCCATGATTTTTCCGAATCAGGCCGGGTCCTTGGCCTGGGAGGTGCCGGATTTGCCGGATTTGCTTTCCGAAACCGCCTTGCCCGCCTTGCTCTCCGAGGAACTCTCGGCGCTGGCCGCTTTTTTGTAACTCTCACTGCGATAATCGGTTTGATAGAATCCCGATCCCTTGAAAATCAGCCCGGACCCGGCGCCGATCAGACGCTTGACTTTTTTGCCCCCGCAGACGGGGCAGTCCCGCCGGGGTTTGGCCGTAATGGACTGGAACTCCTCAAACACATGGTTGCAATCGGGACATTGATATTCATAGGTCGGCATACTACAAACCTTTCCTTGTAATCCAGGGCAGAAAAATTTATTCGTCCTGCTCTTCCTTTTCCTGCTGTGATTCCGCTTCCTCCGGTGCCGGAGCAGTCGCCGGTTTTTTACTGACCGAAACTTTTGCCGGCCGCAGCGTCCGTTCGTTCATCCGATACCCCGACGCCAGCTCCCGCACCACGGAATGCTCGGGATATTGTTCATTCACCTCGTGCAGCATGGCTTCATGCAGGGACGGATCAAAACCCTCCCCCTCCTGCACCACAATTCGCTCCAGACCATACCGCCGCAGAACCGCCAGCAACTGGTCGTAAATAATACGGATGCCTTGCAGCAGTGCGTCCCCCTCCGCCGCCTGGCCGCCTTTCGCCAGCGCATGTTCAAAATTATCCAGCACCGGCAGCAGCTCCTTCATCAGCTTCTCCTCCGCCAGTTGACCGGCCTGCTCGATCAGCCGCTGCGTCCGCTTCTGGTAATTCTGATAGTCCGCCGCAATCCGCAGCATCTGCTGGCGAATCTGCTCGGCATCCTCCGCCGCCGCTTCCGACGGCTGCGACCCGGTTTCCTTTTCCGGTTTTTCCTTGGGGCTGTCAGATTCCTTCATGGCTGTTGGTTCTTCCTTATAAATCAGATTCCTTATTGATCCTTCGTTTCCGGTTCATTCAAACCGGCAAAATAGTCTTTCAGCTTGTCAAAAAATCCCTTGCTCTCCGGCAGCACCGTCTTGTCTTCCGTTTCCGCAAACTGCCGCAGCAGCTTTTCCTGCTCCCGGCTCAGCTTCTTGGGAATCTCCACCAGAATCTGCACCAGCAGCGACCCGCGCCGCCCCGTCTGCAGATGGGGCATACCCTGTCCCTTGATTTGCAGTACCGTCCCGTGCTGCGTCCCCGCCGGAATCGTCAGCTTTTCCCGGCCCGACAGCGACGGCACCTCCACCACCGCCCCCAGCGCCGCCTGGCTGAATCCGATCGGCAGCCGGATCACCAGGTCATCCTCATTCCGGATGAGAAACGGATGCGGCTTCTCCTTGATATAACAGTACAAATCGCCGCGCGGCCCGCCCCGCTGGCCCGGCTCCCCCTCCCCGCTCACCCGGATCGCCTGCCCGTCCCGCACCCCCGCCGGAATCTTGATCGATACCTTCTGCGTCTTGTTGACCCGCCCGCTGCCCCGGCATTCCTTGCAGGGATGCGTAACCTTCTTCCCGCTGCCCTGGCACTGCGGGCAGGTCGTCACCATCCGGAACAGTCCCCCCATCCCCGTCTGCGCCACCTGTCCCTGCCCGTTGCACAGGCCGCAGGTCTGGAGAGAGTGGCCCGGTTCCGCCCCGCTGCCGCTGCACTGCGGGCACACATCCTTCCGCTTAAACTCGATTGTTTTTTCCACCCCCGCCAGGATCTCCTTCAGCTCCAGCTCGATCTGCGCTTCAATGTCATACCCCCGCGCCGCCTGGCTGGCCCGCCGGCCTCGCCGCGAACCAAACATCCCCCCGCCCAGTATGTCGTCGAACATGCTGAAAATGTCTTCAAATCCCATATGGGAAAAATCATGCATGCCCGCGCCGCGCAGACCCTCGTGCCCATACTGGTCATACCGCTGCCGTTTCGCCGGATCGCTGAGCACCTCGTACGCTTCCGCACATTCCTTAAATTTCGATTCCGCCTCCTTATCATCAGGATTCTTGTCCGGATGATATTTCAAGGCCATGCGGCGGTACGCACGTTTGATGTCGTCCGCACTGCTGCTGCGCTCGACACCCAGAACCTCATAATAATCACGTTTGGCGGTTGACATCGGACTCATTTTTTAGCCCGCCTGTTTCACGGGTTTTTGACGTATAGTATTCTAACTCTATGGTTCAGTACGTCTTGCGTACTCATTTCGTTTCATCATTCCTCTTGCGGGCCACCGTACCTGCGGATAGGGAAAAACCGCACCCGCGATTTCCGGTTGTCGGTTTCACAACCGCTCTCCGCCCAGCCGAAAATTCCGACCGGCGAAAACAACCACAACCGCGGGTACGGTTCCCAAATATTAGCTCACCGCGCCGGCCACCGGCTCCTTTTCTTCTTTCAAGTCGGTTACCAGTACATTGGTGGTCAGCATCAGACCGGCCACACTCGCCGCATTCTGCAGGGCACAGCGGGCCACCTTGGCCGGATCGATAATCCCGGCCTCGAACATGTCCACATACTGCCCTTTGGCCGCATCGTAACCAGCCGAACCTTTCTGCTCCAGCAGTTCCGATACCACCATCATTCCATCCAGACCGCTGTTATCCACGATCTGCCGGGTCGGATACACCAGGGCCTTCGCAATGATATCAAATCCCAGCGCCTCATCGCCTTCAACGTCCTTCCTGGCCTGGGCCACTGCCTTGATCGCCCGCAGGAATGTCACTCCGCCGCCGGGCACGACCCCCTCTTCGGTGGCCGCCCGTGTGGCATGGAGTGCATCTTCCAGCAGGTCCTTGCGTTCCTTCATCTCCGTTTCCGTGGCCGCACCGGCCCGCACCACCGCCACCCCGCCCGTCAGCTTCGCCAGCCGTTCCTGCAGCTTCTCCCGGTCGTAATCGCTAGTCGTTTTCTCGATCTGCGACTGAATCTGGGTTATCCGCGCCTGGATATCTTTCTTCTTGCCGGCACCTTCCACAATCGTCGTGTTGTCCTTGCTGACCACGACTCGCCGGGCCTGCCCCAACTGGGACATCTCGATATTCTCCAGCTTGATCCCCAGATCCTCACTGATTAACTGGCCGCCGGTCACCGCCGCGATATCGCCGAGCATCGCCTTGCGCCGATCCCCGAATCCGGGCGCCTTCACCGCACATACTTTCAGCACGCCGCGCAGCTTGTTAATCACCAGCGCCGCCAGCGCCTCGCCTTCCACATCCTCGGCAATGATCAGCAGCGGCTTGCCCGTTCCCACGATTTTTTCCATCAGCGGAATCATTTCCCGCAGATTGCCCAGCTTCTTTTCATGAATCAGGATATAGCAGTCTTCCAAAACCGCTTCCAGCGTGTCCGCCTTCGTCATGAAGTACGGCGACAAATAGCCCTTGTCAAACTGCATCCCTTCCACCACTTCCAGCTCGGTCTGCAGGCCCTTGCCTTCTTCCACCTCGATCACGCCGTTCTGACCCACCTTCTCCATCGCCTCGGCCAGCAGCTTGCCGATCTCCGGATCGTTATTGGCGGAAATAGCACCGACTTTC
>JAKJEP010000293.1 GCA_022705365.1 Planctomycetota bacterium
AATTCATTGATTAACACCCACTTACAGTCCGCACAGCCCAGCAATTGAGGTCGGCCGGCAAGATATCGACATTCAAAAACATGCAGCGTAATCCGAAAATGGGAATAGGCATGTTCAATCTTCATATAAGGTTTTATGGCCTCGACTTTTACAGCCAATTCCTCGTATATTTCCCGTTCCACCGCAGCCTTCAACGATTCTCCGGTCTTCCGTTTGCCGCCGGGAAACTCCCATAATCCGCCCAAAAGTCCATCATGTAACCGCTTATCAATAAGGATTTTATCGTTTTTCCAGACAACACCCGCCACCACCGTATAATGGGGTAATAGTTTTTTCCCGGACCGTACCGGAAACATATTTTGCTGATTCCGTTTTTTTGCCCAGCAAACAGCAGCAATCGGACATTCACCACAAAGCGGATTCGCCGGCAAACATACCGTTGCCCCCAATTCCATAAGTGCCTGATTGAAATCCCCTATGTTGTTAGTTGGCAATAACTTATCAGCTAGCCGCCATAGTTGTTTTCTGGTTTTGGTCTGGCTGGGATTCGCGCTAATCATATAAACCCTGCATAGAACGCGAATTACATTACCATCCAAGACCGGTTCCCTGGCCTCGAAAGCAATGCTGGCAATGGCCCCGGCGGTATAAGGCCCAATCCCAGGTAGTTTCCGCAACTCTGAAACGGTTTGCGGCAGTTTGCCCTGGTAATTGTTCACAATCATTTTCGCAGCCTGATGCAGGTTTCTGGCTCGGCTGTAATAACCCATTCCTTCCCAGAGTTTGAACACCGTATCGATTCGGGCACGGCCCAGACTCTGCACATCGGGGAAGCGTTTCATAAATCGCTGATAATAAGGTATAACTGCATTAACACGGGTTTGCTGGAGCATGATTTCCGATATCCAAATGGCATATGGATCCCGTGTTTTTCGCCAGGGCATACCCCGAATGTCCGGCTGAAACCATTTCAGCAGGGTATCCTGAATTAAAGAGGTAATCTTTTTCTTGCCGGTTTTCACAGGTTTAGACTTGCATATAAGTTACTTTCAATAAATAAGTAAAGAAAATTCTTTTGAGCTAAAAAAATTTAAAAAAATTTCAAATACCGCTTGACTGCGAAGCTTGAAATTATTAGCATGTCCAACTTTGTCTAAGAATGTTACTAAATGCGCTGGATGTGTGAAATATGAGACTTAGTGTCCGAGATGTTGCCAAGCTTTTAAATGTGAATGAAAAGACAATTTATCGGTGGATCAATGGCAGCAATCTGCCAGCTTACCGGATCAATAGCCATTACCGCTTTAACCGGGCCGAAGTGCTGGAGTGGGCGACCTCCCGGAAGATTAATTTCCCGGTGGATTTATCCCATGAATTCGAGAGTCCCAGCATGGAACTGCCCAGCTTGGTGGAGGCGTTAGGGGCCGGCGGGATTCATTATCGGGTGGATGGGACCGATAAAAAAACCGCTTTAGCCAATTTTGTAGATGTTATGCGGCTGCCGCCCGATGAAGTGAACCGGGAGTTTCTTCTGCAGGCGTTTCTTCTGCGCGAACACATGGCCTCGACCGCAATAGGTGACGGGATTGCCATCCCGCATGTGCGCAATCCGATTATCCTGCACATTACCCGGCCCATGGTAGCTTTATGTTTTCTCAGCCAGCCAATTGATTTTGGCGCACTGGACGGCAAGCCTGTTTATTGTCTTTTTGCGTTAATCAGTCCGACCGTTCGCATGCATCTGCATCTTCTTTCCCGCCTGAGTTTTGCCCTGCAGGATCCCGGCTTGAAAAAAGTCATAGCCGGCCAGGGCAGCCGCGAGGAAATTGTGAAGGAATTCCAGCGTATTGAAGCAAACATCCAAAAATAATTCTCGCCGCGAGGAATACCATTTATGGCATTGATGATTTATTCGTTGGCATTGATTCTGCTAAGCGGCTGCTTCGCCCCCCTTCTGCCGCCGCTGAACGGCTTTGCCAGTGAATTTATGATCTATATGTCCGTGTTCAGTGATAAAAATCCGGACACCATTGGTACGGCGATATTGATTTTGGCTGTGGTAGCCGGTTTGGCAATGATCGGGGGACTGGCTATTGCCTGCTTTACCAAGGCTTTTGGCGCCTGTTTCCTGGGCGAACCACGAACGAAATGCAGTCAGCAGTCCCATGAGGTGCCCCTGGGTATGCGGTTATCGATGGTAACTCTGGCGATCAGCTGTGTGTTGCTGGGTCTTTTGGCCCCTTATGTACTCAGACTTGAAAGTTCTGCTATCCGCAACCTGGCTGGATGTGATCCCTTGGAAGTTGGTTCTGCTATTACCCTCGGCTGCGGCCTGCTCTCTAAATTTGTCATGGTTTCCGTCTTGTTTTTAGTAATCGTGATAGGATTAGCTGTTCTGCGGAAGAAACTAATCTCCCAACGGAGTGTGACAACCACCGTGACCTGGGGGTGTGGTTATGCAAAACCGGATCCCAGAATGCAATATACCGCCTCCTCGTTTGCCCAGCCATTGGTATATTTATTCAAACTGCTTTTGCGAACACACAGCCGCTTCCACCCGCCGCAGGGGATTTTCCCTGAGCATGCCGACTTCAACTCCCATACCGAGGATCTGTGTCAGAAAAATATCTACCATACTATTTTCCAAGGGATTGTCAGAACCACTTCGAAATTGCAATGGTTTCAGTCCGGCCTGTTGCAACTTTATGTATTATACATCGCTCTTATCCTGCTGATTCTTCTGATATGGAACAATCTATGATAATTGCCTCTTTATTTAACCTTATACTGGCGTTAGTAGCCGCCCCCTTATTAGCGGGTATCATTAATAAGACCAAGGCCTGTTTTGCCGGCCGGTCAGGTCCGTCGGTTTGGCAGAATTACTACGATCTGTTTAAACTGTTTCGCAAAGGTCTGCTGTACAGCCAAACGACGACGCTGGTATTTCGGATCGCACCCTTGATAAGCCTGGCCTGTGTTCTGGTCGCCGCCGCCCTCATGCCGCTGGGCCATGCAAATTCCCTGATTCATTTTCCGGGCGATTTTATCGTATTCGCTTACTTTCTGGGTCTGATGCGATTCTTTACCGTTTCCGGCGCACTGGATACCGGATCGAGTTTTGAAGGCATGGGTGCCAGCCGGGAGGTCACTTTTTCCGCTCTGGCAGAACCGGCTTTTTTTATCTGCCTGGGAGTTTTGGCGGTACAAACCGGTCATTATTCCCTATCGGGTCTCTTTCAGGAAATGAGTACCGAACTATGGAGTCAACTCGGCCCTGCGATCGTGATCAGCGGGGTGGCCATCTTCATTATTTTGCTGGCGGAGAATTGCCGGATTCCGGTGGATGATCCCAACACCCATCTGGAGTTAACCATGATTCATGAAGTCATGGTGCTGGACAACAGCGGGCCGGATTTGGGATTTATTCTCTATGCCTCGGCATTGAAAATGTGGCTGTATGGTTCTCTGCTGATCGGAATCCTGATACCGGTTTCTGATGTCCATCCACTCCTGAATACCCTTATTTCCACTGCCGCGCTGCTGGTGATTGCCATTCTAGTGGGTCTGGTGGAATCCTGCATGGCTCGTTTGAAACTTTTGCATGTGCCGCAACTGCTTTTGGGAGCAACGGCCCTTGCCATACTGGCTCTGGTTTTTGCTTTACGGTGATTGAGTATGAATCATACCATTATAGAAACATTAATGATTTTTCTGGTGATGACTAATCTGGCGTTGTTGGGTTCCAGCCGGCTGGGAATGTGCATTCACGTGGTAGCCGCGCAGGGAATTATGCTGGGGCTGGCTTCTTTGTTTATACATGGCATGTTGTTTGATTTTCGTTTTATATTTTTCTGTCTGGTCATCGTAGGCCTGAAAGGCTTTATATTTCCCTGGCTGCTGTCCCGCGCTCTGCGCGAAGTCAATGCCCGGCGGGAGGTTGAACCGTTTGTAGGTTTCGGCCAATCGATCATTCTGGGACCTATCTTTCTAGCGATTTGCATCTGGCTGAGTTCCCGGTTGACCTTGCCGGCCGAATTGGCCGCACCGCTGGTGGTTCCGGTGGCATTTTTTACCATTCTCACCGGTTTATTCGTTATCGTCAGCAGAAAGAAAGCCATCAATCAAGTGCTCGGTTACATCGTTACCGAAAATGGTGTTTATATCTTCGGTATCGCTCTGGCCGTCCAGCAGCCCTTGTTGGTGGAATTCGGGATTCTGCTGGATGTTTTTGTGGCCGTGTTCGTTATGGGAATCATGATTTTCAATATCAACCGGGAGTTTGAACACATTGATACCGACCAACTCTCCCATCTGAGGAGTTGACTAAATGAGATTGGCTCTGCTATTACTAATACCCCTGGGAGCGTCTGTGCTTTCGATTCTGATACGCAATAATCAGGCACGGCGAATCAGTATGATGTTGGCCGCCCTGGCTCATCTGGTGCTGACTCTTTCCGCCTGGCGGAGCCGGCCTGAGCCGCTCTGGAACGGCTGGCTGCAGATGGACGCCCTGGGAGTCCTGTTTTTAACCATTACCAGCATTCTTTTTGCCGCGGCCTCCTGGTATGCCTATGGGTATCTTCGCGCCGAAGAAAAAGGAATTCGGAAGGATTTTGAACCGGGGGTATTTTTTACCAATACTCCGGAAGCTGTTTTTTGTGCCTGCCTGCTGGCTTTTCTTGCCTCGATGACCCTGGTG
>JAKJEP010000294.1 GCA_022705365.1 Planctomycetota bacterium
GGTCCAGGTTTGTTATCCGGCCGGCCAGCTCGTCCACCAGCGGATGTTCCGGCGAGAGTACCATATAGGTGGCGCCGAAGAGCGTGTCCGGCCGGGTGGTGAAGACCCGCAGGGCGGCGTTGTGGCTGACGATCTGGAAATCGACCTCCGCGCCGATACTTTTGCCGATCCAGTCCTGCTGCAACTTTTTGATGCCTTCGGGCCAGTCCAGTCCTTCCAGATCGGCCAGGAGCCGCTCGGCGTATTCGGTGATCCGCAGGATCCACTGCCGCATGGGTTTGCGGATGACGGGGTGGCTGCCGCGCTCGCTGAGACCGCCGATGACTTCCTCATTGGCCAGCACCGTTCCCAGGGCCGGGCACCAGTTGACGGCGACTTCGTCCTGATAGGCCAGGCGATGGCTGTCGATGTACTTGCGTTTTTCCTTTTCGCTGAGGCCGGCGGGGATGGGAAGTTCTTCAATGGGCCGGGCCTGCTGCCGCCGGCGGTCGAAATACCGGTTGAACAGTTGCAGGAAGATCCACTGGGTCCATCGGTAATATTTGGGGTCGGTGGTGTTGACTTCGCGGTCCCAGTCGTAGCTGAAGCCCAGACTCATGATCTGGCGGCGGATATTGTTGATATTCCGCTGGGTGGTGATGCGGGGGTGGGTGCCGGTTTCGATGGCGTACTGTTCGGCGGGCAGGCCGAAGGCGTCGTAACCCAGGCAGTAGAGGACGTTGAAGCCGCGCATGCGTTTGTAACGGGACACGATGTCGCTGGCGGTGTAGCCTTCGGGATGGCCGACATGCAGACCGGCTCCGGATGGATAGGGGAACATGTCAAGGATGTAATATTTCGGCTGGGGGGAGTGATCGCGGGCGGCGAAAACCTTGTTTTCCAGCCAGTAATCCTGCCATTTTTTCTCAATTTCGTTGAAGTTATAACTTCCTGCAGCGGTTATTTCCATTTTTCCGTTTCCTGTGCAAACGCTGAATTTTACTGGTAAAATAGTAAAAATACTAAAATTGCTTCCCAAAAGCAAATAAATTTGACGGACTAGCTTGGTACACGGTAGGGGGAGTTTGCCGCTTTCTATTTTAAGGCGAAATAGCCGTGGCCGATGAGGTCGAAGATTTGTTCTTCCAGGATGGTCAGGCCGGCCTGGCGGAAGAGGTCCCGCCATTGCTGGGCGGAGCCGATCGGCTGGCCGCTGAGCTGATGGAAGAGGTGGTGTTCGAGGGAGGCGGTGGGGTGCCGGAGCAGCCAGCCGGGATCCTGCCGGCAGAATTCGCCGATTACGAAGAGGGCGTTGGGAAAGCGTTTTTTCAGGTCCTGAAGCAGTTGAATCAGGACGGATTGATTGCCGAGGTATTCATGGAAGGTATCGCAGGCGGTGATGCAGTCGATGGGGGGCAGGTCCGGCGGCAGAGCGGGCAGGTGAAAGATGTCGGCCTGCTGGACGGTGAGCCGGCGGTTGAAGTCGTTTTGGGCCAGGAGTTTTTGGTTATAGCGGACCATATCGGATTCGCAGTCCACACCATGCCCCCGGATTTTGGGATTCAGGCGGCAGAGGCCCGCCAGCAGGGCCAGATCGCCGCAGCCCAGGTCCAGCACCATTTGGCAGCGGCGGTCCAGGATCATGCGGCGCAGGACGGGGTAGGGCAGTTGTTCGCATAGCCGGCCGCTGCCCAGGCCGACCCATGTAATGCGGCGGGTCAGGTCCCGGCCGTACTTTTTGGTTCTGGTCAGTAAATCGGGGAGGGCAGCAAAGCAGGGTTCGTAGGCCCAGAGCAGCTCGAACAGGCCGCGCGGTTCGGCCAGCAGGATTTTTCCTTTTTCCGACAGGCGGACCAGCGGTGGGGCATAGTGCAGCAGGCCGATGCCGTGCAGGTATTCGACGAGGGCGTGCAATACGTCTGGTTGTAATCCGTACTGCGCTGCATAGGTATCGAGAGAGGCCGAGCCATTTTGGGCCAGTTTATCCAGGAAGCCGTGGTTCAGCAGGGTCCACCAGCAGCAGGTGGCGGCATAGCCGCGAACGAATTCCAGGCCCTGTTCGTGGTGTTTTTTCATACGGGCAGCTTTCCGCAGGCCGAGGAGCCGGATGATTTTGAGGATTTGGGAGAGCATGGTTCGTCCTTGCCTTATGCCAGTTCAATGGGCTGGTTGTAGAGGAACCGGTGCTTGAACTGCTCACTATGTCCCTTGTTATTTTCCTGAATTTTGCGATCGCGTTCCGCCAGGAGGCGGGCGGGGACCTGCCGGATTTCGATGCCGCCGAGGCGGCGGCTTTCCCGTTTGGAGTCATATTCCATGTTGCTGACGGTCAGCCGCCGGTCGATGAGGTTTTCGAGCTGGCGGAGGTCTTTACTGGAAAGCGGCTGCTGGGTTTCGAGATATAATTTGTAGTGGGGCGGATCGGCCCATTCCGGGGCCATGATGAAATTTTCCAGATGAATGGCCAGCTCATCGGCGGCGGTCCGGACGGCATCCACCACCTGATTTTCGGTCAGTTTTTCGCCGGTAATCGAACTGATATGCGCGCCGCGGGAAAGAAATTCGATGACGGGGGTGGTCCCGATACAATCGGTGACCCGGACAATATCGCCCAGGTGATAGCGATACAGGCCGGCGTAATTGGTCAGGAAGATATAGTATTTTTCCCCTTTTTCGAGCTGGCAGGCCTGGAGGACGGTGAAACTGCCTTCCAGGATGGGATTTTCGCGGGCGGCGGGAACCGGATCGATTTCCCGGGCCGGCACGAATTCATAGAAGTTGGAGGTGATATCGAGCACGCCGGCGGAGGTGTTGTCGGCCATCGGGATGCTGATCCGGCCTTCGCTGGCCAGCAGGCCGATGTCGCGGATGGGGACCTTGCCGAAATATTCCGCCAGTTGGGGCAGATAGAGGCCGACCGTTCCGCCGGTCCAGTTGGCCAGAAAGGCGAGTTTCCAGTAATGCTGGGGCAGGAGGCGCTGATGACGGGCGAGCAGTTCTTCGAGTCGGGCGGCGATTTTCGGTCTGGGTTTCAGCCGCGCTTCCAGGAATTTTCGCAAGTCCGGCGGGATGGGCAGCGAAGACAGCAGCGTGCCGTCATGAATGTCCTTAATTAAGGAGGGGGCGTTCTGGTCGGCGGTCCGGGCCAGGGCTAGTACGGTGCTGGGGTTGGCGGTGCTGATGAAGCCGATGTCCTCCGGGAGGGCAAAGCGCATGATGGTGTAGTAGCGGGCGTCGGCGTCGGGGATTTCGGCTACAACATCCGGGGTGGTATAAAATTGGCGGACGATATATTTCTGCTGCCGGGCCAGCAGTCCGGAGATGGCGCCGCAGGGGGTGCCGGCCGGGGTAAAGCTTTGGCGGGCGGAACTGCTGACGGTCAGGATTTTCCGCAGGTAGCCGTCGGGATGGTCGGAGAGGGCCTTGACGCCCCAGATGTTCCAGCCGGCCTGATAGCTTCTGGCGAACTGCCTGGTTACGGGAATTGTCTTGGCCCGGGCGGTGGTGCCGCTGGTCAGGGCGAACATGAGAATGGGCTGGGTCCCGCCAAAAAGGGCCTGGGGCCGGCCCTGGCGGCAGTGCTCAATATACGGTTCAAAATAGGCGTAGTTGGCCAGTGGAAGCGAATTCGTGAAATCGGAATAGTTTTTGATTTTTCCGAATCCGTGTTTTTGGCCGAAGTCACTGTCCTGGTTGAGGCGCATCAGGTCCAGCAGCAGGTTGTTTTGCACCTTACGGCAGAGAGGCAGTTTTTTTTCGAATTGCCTGAGGCGGAACCGGGTGGTTTTCGCCGCGTAAAACGCTGCTGCTGCGGTCAGAGGTTTTAGCCACTTTTTTTCCAACATCGGTTTCCACTTTCCCGGCGGGTATTCCCAGGGATTGATTTTCGTCCTTCAAGAAAAATGCGAAGGTTTCTTCATCACTGGAAGCATATTCTAGCAAAGAGTCCGGGATTTTCGAAGATAAATATTTGGTAAAAAAGCCGACGGTCCGGCCGGCATACGGCTGGGGGGCAACCATGACCGCCTGGTTATGCCGGGCTTCGGGAACAATCCACAGGTAACGGGGCGTGAGGCTGAGATCATATAACGTCTTGGCCTGTTCGCTTTTGATGTAGGAATCTTTTTCCCCATGAATCAGGAAGGTAGGGGTGTTTTTCAGATGCAGCAGGGCTTTCCGGACCGAGGGGAACCGGCAGCCGAATTTTGAGGTGGCCCTGCGAACCAGCAGCCAGCGGAGGAAAGGCCAGAACAGGGGGTGATGATTTTCGTAAACGAATCGGACCCGGGCAAATATATGGGCCCATTTTTTCATCATGCTTTCCATCGTGATATCGGTGCAAAACAAGCCGTCGGACAATACCGCCTTGATCCGATTTTCCCGGCGGTCCTGCCAGGTGGCCAGGATGGCTGCTGCGGCCCCCCGGGAGATTCCGAACAGCCCGATTTCCGGTTTTTGGCCCGAATTCCGTAATATGCCTGCCACCAGGTGGATTGCCCCCAGGACATCGGAGACTTCCTTGTCCGAACACCAGAGCCGCGACTGGTAGTGGGGGGGAGAGGAGCTTTGGCCGTGGGAGCGGAAGTCGAAGGTGAAAATATCGAAACCTGCCTCCAGCAGCGGCTTGCAATAGCGGCTGTAGCTGTACTGGTCGGAGCCGAATTCGTGGCAGAA
>JAKJEP010000295.1 GCA_022705365.1 Planctomycetota bacterium
TTGACGGTTTTTTTCAGGCCGGAATTCTCGCAGCTCGAACCCATGGCAAATTCGTCCATATTGCATTTGCCGATAATTACGGCATCCGCCGCCTCCAGCCGGTCAATTACCTGGGCGTTATAGGGTGCATGAAAATTCTCCAGCATCTTCGAGGCACACGTGGTCGCTCCCCAGCGCGTACACAGATTATCCTTAACCGCCAGCGGTACCCCCGCCAGCGGCCCCGCCGCCTCGCCGGCCGCTATCTTGCGATCCACCTGCTCCGCCCGCTCCATCGCCCTTTCTTTAGCCAGGCTGATAAACGCCCCAATCGAACCGTCCAGCCGCTCGATCCGCCCCAGCGCCGCCCGCACCGCTTCCCCACTGGTGACTTCCCGCCTTACGATCTTTTCCCGCAGTTCCTTTACCGTTATGTTTTCCAGCATCATTTCTTATTCCATTTTTCTCTGTGTCCCTCTGTGTGTCTGTGGTTAAATATATTTTTAAGCCACAGCAGATTCCAACAATCCAGGACTAAGAGCCTTGTGTACTTCAATAGCACAACCAATACCCCGGTTTGATAATTTATCAAATTTTCCTTCGTGCTCTTCGTACTCTTCGTGGTTTAACATCTTCCTTCCCGCCTACTTTTTCCGCTGCCCCAGCAGCCACTTATACAGCTCCGGATTATTATACGTCTGGGTCCAGGCATCATGCCCCGCCTCCGGATACACCGTAAATTGGACATTCCCGCCGCACGCCTCCAGCGCCTTCACCATTTCCTCCGATTTCGCCAGCGGCACCGCCGTATCCTTGGCCCCGTGAAACACCCATACCGGCACATCTTTCAAGTCGCACACCCGCCAGCTCTGCCCCCCGCCGCAGATCGGAACCACCGCCGCAAACCGGTCCGGATAGGTACTCCCCAGCTCCCACGACCCGAATCCCCCCATACTCAAACCCGTCAGATACACCCGCCCCGGATCCACATCGTAGCTGGCGACAATCTCGTCCAGCAGGCCGATCAGCGATTCCGCCTTATTGGTCCAGGTCTGTCCTTCCGGGCATTGCGGCGAAACCACAATAAAGGGAAAGGTCTTATCCCGTTCGGCAAGCATAGGCGGCCCATGCACTTTCACCTTCTCCAGATTCTCACCCCGCTCCCCCGCCCCGTGCAGGAACAGAATCAGCGGCCACTTCTTTTCCGCCCGGCCATATTCCTCCGGAAGGAACAGTAAGTAATGCAATTCCAGCGCTACTGGTTTTTCAAAAGTCAGGGCATGCTGACCCGTCTGGACAGCAGGCTTCTGAACCGGTTTCGATACCGTGGAATTACAGCCGGCCAGCAGTAGAGCCAAAACCAAACAAATAACAGCCAGTCCTTTTTTCATATCATAAATCCTTATTATTTAAACAAAAGATAACGAAGATAACTAAGAATACTACTTTCATTCCTGGTTTGAACCAGGCAGCATACATCGTGATATTCCTTTTGTTAAGACCAACTCATAAAAATTAAATATCAAACCCAAAGGTGAATTTAACAGTTTCATATAACTTAGCAATTGAGCTTTGTGAATCGGCAATACTTTTTCAATGGATTTTAATTCGATAATTAAACAATCATCAATGTATAAATCTAATTTCAAATTATGTTCAAATTTATAGCCTTTGTATTGAATAGGTACTATTACCTGATTTTTAAAGGGAATATTTCTTATTTCCAGTTCACGCATCAGACAATTTTCATAAATCGATTCCAGTAAACCGGCACCTATAGACCGATGAACCTCTATCGCAGCTCCAATAACTTCTTTCGTTGATTTATCTGCTTTTACGAAACTCGGATGCACGGTAAACCTGTTTTCTTTCTTATCTTTGTTATCTTTTGTAAAAAAAAATTCTTTACGCCCCCGCCTCCCCCAGCACCTTCGGCACGGAGAAAAACTCCCCATCCCGCTGCGGCGCATTCTTCAGCGCCTCCTCGTTGCTCAGCGACGGCCGCACCACATCCTCCCGCAGCACATTATGCACTGGCAGGCAATGGGCCAGCGGCTCCACATCCTGCGTGTCCAGCTCCTCCAACTGCGCCACATACTCCAGTATCGCACTAAGCTGCCCGGTAAACAGGGTAATCTCCTCATCGCTGCAGTTCAGCCGCGCCAGCTTGGCCACCTGCCGCACCTGCTGCTCTGTCAATCGCTCACTCATCGGCTTCCTCATATTCGGATTTCTAACTCGCCCCTGACCCCAGCAGGACAGGGAATTCAACAGATTATTAAATTAATCCAATAGGATACCACAGCCGGCTGGATTTTTCCAGAAAAGAATAACCACCCGCCTTTACGGAATAACGGATTATAAATGCCGATTTGACATAGAATTATGTTCGCCCCGCTCATTCGCCGCCCCCTATCGGCTTTTCCCGCCAATTCCTGATTCGCAGCATCACCCCCTCTCATCCAGTACACGGAGAAATACGAGCTAGCCTTTTAGCGAATGGATTGCTCACCTGCGTATCTAACCCTATCCGTCAATAAAAACAGGGCAGGTTTTTACACCTGCCCCATCATTCGCTGTATTCCAATGGATACAAATCCATTGCAAAAATTAACGGCGACGTCGCAGCAACGCCAGGCCGCCCAGAGTTAAGAGGCCGATCGTCATGGGTTCCGGTACTTCGGTGATGGTAGCCTGTAAACCGCACCAGTCATTCCCCGACGAATCATCATATCTATGAATCGCAAAATCAATCCAATCGCCGGCGGCAATCGAAATATTACTCATGCCGGTAAAATCTACTTGGGTACCCCAGGTCACCATTTGGAAAAGCGGGGTGCCATTTTTCGCAACAAAGATTTCTTTCACCTGGACATCTGTGGCAGGTCTGGCAAGACCGGTAATGTCAACCGCGGAAGCCACGCCCGCCGGTGTAGTCCACCGGAACGTGGTATATTGGGCACTTGTCGTGCCATTCGGCGGACAGAAACCATGTTCACCGGCGTTGGAGCCGAAAAAGTTACCGCCCGCTACCACATACCAGAGATGCGGGCCGGCTTCGGTAGAATGAGCCCAAAGACGCACCAATTCCGGGGCAGCACGGCCCTCAATGTAGTAGTCCAGTAAACCGAAATCATCCAGATTGGAACTCCAGCCATAGGCCCAGTTCCCGGCCTGAGTAAACTCGCCGTCCATCTGGCTGTTTAAGTCATGGATCGTACCAATGGCAGCTCCGGCGATGGACGCCAGCGATAACATAAGAACCATCATCAACATCGCAGCATACTTCTTCATTTTCATTTCCTCCGTTTGACAAAAAGCATTTTCCTCACTTTGTCAAATCTTAAAAAAAACCATACATGAAACAAAAAACACTAAACGCACACACATAAATATTCTCTTTCTTTCATCACCACCTTTCCATCTCGGATCATCCGGCCCGGCCGGATGTCCGGCCGGACCGGATGGAAAACGATGCCGGTTTATTTACAGTTCTCATCATTCAGGTTATTGCAGTCCAGCCAGCTCTGGGCAAAGACGGAGAAATCGGCCAGGTTCACATAGCAGTCCCAGTTAAAGTCCATGGGAAGCTGGTTCGGACAAGTCGGCGGGAGAGGTTGATCCGAGATGGTAATGGAAACACCAACAAAATCGGTGTTGTTCCAGGCTATGTCATCTTGCGGACCCTGCGGACCCACCATAAAATCAATCGTATCGCCTTCGGCAATTTCGCAGGTGGTACCAAACTCCAGGGGGTTGGAGAGGGTAATATCTTTTTGATCCAGCAGGACGGTTCGTTGCAGGGGATCACCACCCACACTTTTCACGATGTAAATCTCAACGGGTCCATCATCGTTCATAGGAGTACATAATGCAGCCATGGCGATAGCACCAGGTGTGGCAAAAAAGGCTGGAGCGGTCCAGCGAATCACAGCCGGGGCTTGTCTGTTACGAGCTTCCGGATCAACTAGGGGGTCATCAAAATATCGCCAGCCGGGTTTCATGCCATGCCCGGATATACCTATAAGGTTATAGAAAATATGGGGATTCCAATTCCCAGTATACCCAGGCTCAAAAATCTTGATCCATAAGGCGTCTTCAACATATTCATTATCCATCACGCCTTTAAAGATGGGTATGGAATTGGGATCGGGATCGTTGGGGTCTCCTTCGGCCCAGCAATAGGTCCAGATCCCATTCGGTTCATTCGTGGTTGCATTCATATCCGTATTCAGGTCCCATTCCTCCGCGGCAGCCAGGCTGCCCAGAGACATCGTTAACACCGCTATCAGAATCACTACTTTCTTCATCTTTGTTTCCTCCGTTTGACCAAAGCATTTTTCTCACTTTGTCAAATCTTAAAAAAACCATAACGAAACGATCTAGATAGTACTGCACAGTACTGCACAGTACTGCACACATAAAGAAACTTACTGATACACATAAAGAAACTTACTGATAGATGAGAATGATTTACGAACGTAACAAGAAGAGAACACAAAAAAAACTTGCTGAAGCATTTTCTCATCCTTTATATTTATAAGTTAATCATAACGACATAATAACAGGTTGTCAAGTGAAAAATCACTAAAGTTGGGATGGCCAAGGAACATCGTATCCCCCTGGTGAGGATACGGTGTATGACGGATCGAAGGTGGAAAGAGCTAAGA
>JAKJEP010000296.1:0-291 GCA_022705365.1 Planctomycetota bacterium
TCGTTCTTGGGATACACCGCTCCGCCGCCCAGGCCGACGAGGGAACCTTTATGTTCCAGGGGAAGATAGCCGGTAGGATCACCTTGTTTGACAAAGACTTTCTCGGAGAGAAAAACCACGGCTGAGCCGCGGGCGATCCGCCGAACCAGATCCATAAAGGCCTCGGCATCTCCGGCGGCAGGCTGGACAGATGCCAGGACCAATTCCCGCTTGGTCATATCGTCCGGCTGGAAGGGACGAACTCGAATTCCATTTTTTTGCAGCCAATCCGTCAGTTCCGCATCCTTGCCC
>JAKJEP010000296.1:334-4643 GCA_022705365.1 Planctomycetota bacterium
ATCGAGCCGGTATCAAAAACATAAAACTCCGTCTCGCCCCCACCGGCGGCCCCGCCTTTTTCCAGGGTGGCCAGGAACCGGTATTGGCCAGGCGGACCATCGATGGTTATCTCTTCCGAAAATGCAGGCAAGGCGAAAGGAACTTCCTCCGGTCCGTTTGCCTGCGGTATCGTCAAGGTGATATGCCGATCGAACGGCTGGACGTTATCCGGGCCTGTAACCTGAAGGTGCACCGGATAGCTGCCGGGTAGCAGCACATCCTCATTGACCAGAACCGCTTCCAGCCGGACCGGACTTTTTTCGTACACCGTGACCGGTTCCGCAAAAAGACACCAGCGCAGCGGCGCCAGGCCGTCAAATACGGCATCGATTGTTCCGGGTTTTAGTTCACGAAAGGCCGTCTGGACACCTTCCCCCGTAAATCCATGGTCCAGCAGGGCCGTCATGTTATAGCCCACAATATGGGGATTGGACCGCAGGGCGTTAAGGCCGAGCTTGCGCCCGGCGGCCATGGCTGCCACACAACTCCGGAAGTACTCCTCCGGCGAAGCAAACGTATCAACCATCTTCCATCGGTCCCAGTCCTGCATAAACTGATCCAGATACCCGCGAAAGAGCCGGGCGTCCTCGGCCTGTTCCGCACCTAACTGCTCATAGAATCTTGCCAATCGGACCAGATCAATCGCACTACCAAAGCCATATTCGGAAAGAAAAACAGGCTTGTCAACTCCCTGGTAACTTCGCAGTTCCCGAATGGCGGCGGCACTGTGAGGAACCCCCAGATAGTGATGCTGATCGGACAGGACATCTTCCCACTCCAGGGAGCCGGGATTGCTAAGACTGCCGATATAGACGCCCGGAATAGTCGGCAGTACCCCATACGCCCGGAAGGTGGACGCATCCGGACCAGGTCCCGGTTTGAGATGTCCATAGGTCCACACACCGTTGGGATTTTCTGAAGAGGAAAAATCCCTGGTGACATCGTAACCCGTGGTTCCGGCACGGATCGTTATATCGAGACCCACGGTGTCCGGAAAATTCGTTTTGGGTCCGCCGCCCGCCACCACATAAAGCGGATCGCCTTTCGTAAGGGTTAAATCCGCCTGGTAGTACTGGGTATTGCCCTGGCCGGCGGAGTTCAGGGTGACCTGGTACAGGCAGCGGTCATTCAGAAGAATATACAGCTCCGGTGTGGCACCGCCCGAAGCGAGGCCGGTAAATTTTGCTGAAACGGTATAGAGAGCCGTTTCCGGTACAATCCAGCGAATGGCACTATACTGGCCGCCATAGTAGGGATGGTCGCCGGGGTGAAGGGCGAGTTGGCCCGGCGGCCAGGAACTGCCCCGATATTCGATGGGTTTATCCGTATGATTATATGTTACATTCGGCGTATCCCTCCAGTCCATGCACCAGGTTAACGGTCCGGCGGGACCTTTGCCAGCCTGGGCTTCCTGCGTCTGCAGGTCAAAGCGGCCGCTGCTCAGCAGCACCAGGCGGCTATCATCCAGAGAACGAACCAGGGCGAGCGAAGATACCGCGTGCTGAAACAGAAGGGTATTACTCTCCTCGTTGAGCAACTCCCAGATGACAATCGAGGGATGATTCCGGTCGCGAAGGATCATGCCGCGCTGGGAGTGATCGAACCGTTCCTTCATCTGGAGTGAGTATTTCAGGCACACCTCTGCAAAACTGCCCTCGAAAATCAGCAGTCCCATCTCATCGGCCAGATCCAGTTGATAGCGGCGGGGCAGCCCCAGATGAAACCGGATCATGTTAAAACCCATGACTTTGGCATGGAACAGGTCGCGGCGTACCAGATCCGGATCATAGGGCACCCGGATTCCGATGGGGGTTTCATTACCACTGCCAGCACTTTTGATGAAAAGACGCCGACCGTTCAGACGAAAATAACCGCTTTCAAAGCGGAATTCGCGAAAGCCGCAGCGGGTGGATTGTTCATCAAAGGAGTCCGTCCCGGCGACATTCACCTCAGCCGTTACCCGGTACAGATACGGATCATTCAGTTCCCATAAACAAGGATTTTCAATCTCGAGTTTTGATTCCAGCAGATTGTCACCCGGCTGCAGATTCCGCTGCTGTGTCTTAATGGCCAGCGTCTTTCCGCTCATGGCCAGTGCTGCCGTAAAACATAGATTCGTTTGAGTTTCGGTCTTCAGGGTATTCTGAACTGTTGCCTGGATGGTGATAATACCTGTCCGGGGATCCGGTTTTACGTACAGATCGGATACCCATACGGCCGGAACAATCAGCAGTTCAACCGAATCCGTAATGCCGCCATAGTTGTAATCAGCACCCGGTGAGATGGGATAGGCCTTGTTGCGATGCGGGGTCTCCTCGAGTGCGATCCCGTCGATCGGCTCGTAGGTTGGATTCAAAACCCGGACTGCCAGGTGATTGGTCTCGCCCGCCCGGATGGTTTCAGTGACATCCAGTACAAACATGTCTTCGCCCCCCTCATGGCGGCCGACCGGAACACCGTTTACCCAGACCTCGGCCAGATAGTCAACCATCCATAAACGCAAAAGATAACGCCCTTCGGGGTGAGGATTAGCCGGTGCGGTGAAATCGCGCCAATACCAGGCCACTCCATGATACCCGGGAAAGACCCCCTGGATAATCCATGGAACCCGTGTCGGTTGGACATCCCGAGGATGGCTGGAATACCAGTTTTCGGCACGCCCCACGTTATGGGGATCCACGCCCAGCAGCCATTCGGTGCCATCCAAAGACAGAATTTGACTGCAATGCATGGCTGCCTTCCCCATCCTGGAAACCGGCTGTGACTGGTCTGCCATACTCAGATGTGACATACACAGCATCCCGGTCAGAAACATTGCCACCAATCGCATCATCACCCTCATTTGAATCTCCAATCACGGAACGAAACTCCATACGCCAATAAACAGTATGGCGCAGACCCTTCCAGGACTGCGCCATACGGATCATACAAAAAAGCATTTAGTAAAAAAACGCACTTCTATGGCTGAGTATTTTCCAGCCAATGGGTGGCTGTAATGGATAGATCTGCAAGATCCACCACACAATCCTCATTCAGGTCCCCAACGGGAATCGGGTGACAACTGTCCCCGCACTGATTATTCAATACGTACACGGCCGTCACCGCCCGGTCTTCCGACATCAGCACCGTAGTATTGGCACTGGCGGGATTGGCAATTCCCTCTCCTTCCCAGTGATCAAACACCCAGGTATCCGGACAGACGATGAAGGGCGCGGCGCTGATGTCCTGAACCGTACCCGGATCCAGCGTGTAGGTACCCGCCATCGGCGAGATCGTCGTGACCGTCTCCGGTTCGGCCGTGATGGTCAATTCCCAGCCGTCCGGCGGAACATAGTTGTTCGGATCGCCGGGGTAATAGAAGCGGACCTCCGCGATTCCCTGGTCACCATAGGGCGAGCCCCAGTCACTGATGATGCTCAGGCAGACATATTTGGCCTTTTTCCCACGGAAATTGCACACATCATTACCGACAAAATCCATCTGGGCTGTTCCTTTATCCACCTGATAGGTACCCAGCGTGGTCCACTCGGCCGGATCGCTGCCGCCGGTCGAGGAATACTGTACGACCACGTCCTTGGCGCCTGACCCGCAGTAGAAGAGGCTACCGTAGTTGTAGTTCCAGACATGCATGATGGTAAGCGGGTATTCCTTGTCAAACTCGAAGGCGATCCAGTTCAGGCATGGAGTGATCGTACCCGGGTGGGGGTTGGAGACGCCGCCGCCGGGCGGCGCATTCCAGTAATAATCCCATAAATCATTGTTGTGCATCGTACCGGTGGCCGCATCCAGGCCGGAGCCGTTGATGGCACAAACGGGGGCCAGCGTGTACTGATAACCGGAAGCGGTGGCCAACACGGCATCCGTGGTACTCCAGCCGTTGGCGGTACTGGGATTGCCGACAATTTGTTCGTTGGGATCGGTGGGAAAACCCCACGTCACAGTACACATGAGAATCACTATAAGAATCGTATCAAATACACAATTTTTCATCTTTGCTCCTTTCAATTACTATTTTTTATCTTCTCCACCAGTTACCTGGCTTCAGATTACTCTTGTATCAAAGACTATTCTGGAAACCTGCCCACAGACTTCTTTTATTCAGTACTGCACACATAATTTCTGACCAACAGCTTTCCATATTCGTCTTCAATCAACAATATCCGATTTGTCGTATTCACTTAAAAAAAGTACCGCATCGGTTTGCACCTTATACTCTGCGGCGATGGAGCAAAGCCAAACCACCCAGACCGATCAGCGACATAGTCATCG
>JAKJEP010000297.1 GCA_022705365.1 Planctomycetota bacterium
GGGCGAATCTGGAAACGATAATGATATTCCTGAGAAGATGGCAGGAGATATTGGGGGTGCGGTCTGGCACCCCAACTGTCATCGCTGCCCAATCCCATTTGCTTATGGTCGATATTGACGGTGACAAATTCCCGGATCGGCAGGTCGCAGGGATGGGCCGCCTTTTCTATATCTGTCATCGAACAAGGCCAGGCGCTGACATGCAGCGGATCCGCTCCCACAAATAGCCATCCCTGCCCGCTCTCATTGACCATTTTCATCCACCGTACCTCCGATTTATTGCCGTATTCCTGCGGCCGTACGTATTGATGCTCCGGTTGATACATGTTTTCCCGGTAAAGGCCGATCCTGCCAGATGCTTTACGGTCCGCATAGGTTTCATGCGGTCCCATTCCATACCATTCCATAATGCAGAACTGGCCCGAGATTTGCAATTGCATACCCACCCGCGGAATTTCCGGCAGAGTCGGATCGGGCGCTAAATCGTAACTTACATCGATGGTACCGTTCCCGCCAAACGCATAGCGGCAGAACAGAATCCCCTGTTCTGAAACAATCCGGAATTTTGCGGTAATACTAATGGTCCCGTCGGCAGTTTCTTCCGTTACCAGGGAAAGCAATTTGCGGTCCGGCCCGGCAGTTTTCCAGGCCGCCAGCCGTTCTTCCATTTTATTGCCGTGATCATTGTCGGTAGGAGCCCGCCAGAAATTCGGAACCATCTCCCCGGCCAGCAGTTCCATCCCCTCCCATCGACAGGATGAGATTGCTCCGGAACCCTTACTTACCGCCGCATAGAAGTGCTCCCCCTCGATCTGAATCCTGCCCTCCTGTTCCGTAACGGTCAGTCGGAAATCAGCCGGCAGTGTCAAATCCGGCCGGATGGTCTCCAGCAGCGGAATTTGTTCCCAGGCCAGGATGTGCCCTCGTTCCGCCCAGAGAGTATCTTCCCGGAGCCTAAAAAAGAAATTGATAAAATATTCCCGATCGGGTGAAAACCTGTCCTGCTGGTACGGAACGACGATTTCCGCGGCGGATTCCGGACCCGCCTGTATCTCCATCTCCCCTTTTTCCATAGTAAGTCCATCTTCGATGACTTCCCAGCCGAGCTTCACAAAAGCCAGATCCAGGAAATTATATCGATTTGATACTTCGAACCTGCCGCGCTGCGGATCCAGGGGCCGTACCCGGATATTTTGATAAACTTTCCTGGCTTCATAAAGATGCGGATTGGGCTTGCGATCCGGCTGGACCAGCCCGTTGCAGCAGAAATTCCGGTCCGTCGGAGCATCCCCGAAATCCCCGCCATACGCCCAGAATTCCTTCCCATCCGCGGTTTTCTTACGGATCCCCTGATCTACCCAGTCCCAGATACACCCGCCCTGCAGGGCCTTGTAACTTTCGATGGCCTGCCAGTAATCGCTGAAATTGCCCAGGCTGTTCCCCATCGCGTGCGAATATTCACACAGAATCAGCGGCCGGGCCGGATTGGACTGGGCATATTCCACGATCTGCGGAATCCGGGCATACATCGGACAGTATATATCCGTGTTCGGTCCCAGCTCGGTCCGCTCGTATTGAACCGGCCGGGAACCATCCCGCTCTTTGATCCAGTTATAGGTTGCTGTAAAATTTGGGCCGTCTCCTGCTTCGTTGCCCAGCGACCAGATAATCACACACGGATGATTTTTGTCCCGCTCGACCATCCGCTGGGTGCGGTCCAGATGGGCTTTGAGCCAGCGGCTGTCCTTGGCCAGCGATTCCGACCCATAGCCCATCCCGTGCGATTCAATATTGGCCTCGTCGATGATATACAGTCCATGCCGGTTGCACAGCTCATACCACTGCGGACAATCCGGGTAATGGCACGTGCGAACCGTGTTGATATTATTCTGTTTCATCAGCCGGATATCTCGAATCATTGATTCCCGGCTGACATAATGACCGGTGTCCGGATCATGCTCATGCCGATTCACCCCTTTGACATAAATGTATTTTCCGTTTACCAGCAGATTTCCATCTCGTATTTCCACCGTACGAAATCCGATATCGGTCGAAACTGCCTCTTTCGTCTCCCCGTTTACCTTAAGTTCCAGGACCAGTTTATACAGGTTCGGGATTTCCGCCGACCACAGCCGGGGCTGGGGCAGCGTTCCTTCCAGCTCAAAGGCATTCTTTTGCGGCGCTGGTGCCAACTGGCCGCACGTCTTTTCCAGCGTCAATACGATCTTTCCGTCCTGGTCAAAAAGGTGGGCGAGAATACTTACCCCATTTGCAGGGGCATCATCATAACCAATCAGATCCCCGCGAATGTGTAATGTCCCGTTTTGAAAATCCTGGTCGGGCACAGCCGTGGCAAAATAGTCCCGGATATGCCATTTCGGGGTGGAATACAAATAGACGTCCCGGTAGATCCCGCTCAAACGCCAGAAATCCTGATCCTCCAGGTACGATCCGTCACTATAGCGATACACCTCCACCGCCAGGATATTTTCACCCGGCTGTAAATACGGACTGATATGAAACTCGGCCGGGGTGCGGCTATCCTCGCTATAGCCGACCGGCTGCCCATTGATCCAGAGATAAAAGGCCGAATCCACCCCATCAAAATGGATGAATATCTCCCGGTCTTGCCATGGGGAGGGAATCTGAAAGCTGCGCCGGTAGGAACCCACGGGATTTCGATCCTTAAAGCTGGTGTAATGGCTGGGCGGTTCACCCATCACCAAGGGGGGATTCTTCGCAAAGGGATAGGTAATATTGGTGTAAACGGGGGTTCCATATCCTTCCATCTGCCAGTTAGACGGCACCTTGATCTGGTCCCACTGGCTCACATCATAATCCTTCTGGTAAAACAAAATCGGCCGGTCCTGGGGATGATTGACCCAGGAAAAGCTCCATAATCCGTTTAGAGTTAGATAATTAGGTGATTCCCACCGTTCCCGGGTACGCGCCTCTGCTGCCCCGTCAAAAGGGATAAGCGTACAATGCGGCTCCAGCTTATTAATCCCAACGACCTGTTCATCCTCCCATTCCACTGCCTTACCAAGGGAAGACAGGATCAGGCCCGCTGTTACCATCATCGCCAAATACCCCATTTTGTTTTTTTTCTCCATTGTTTTGCCTTTCGCATTGCCTGTTTGTAACCTCTATGTCAGACTGTCGGCGGCGATTCTACCCGGATTTGCACCGATCTTCAATTTCCTTTTCTGTTTACTAGCGGTGGTTTAAGGAGATAGGCGGCTGGGCGAACAGACAGGCAGAGGAGGTTTTTTTCGGTAAAAATGGGACTGCCGAAGGAGGGAATTGAACCCTCACCCTGTTGCCAGGACGGGATTTTGAATCCCGCGCGCAAGTCGGATAAAGAATTGGAAAATCAGGGAGTTATAAATACTAAGATATTCGACTTGGCGGAGAACTTGGCGCTTTTTTTGCAAAAATATCCTGAATTTGGCCAGCTTATTCAGACTTGGCCGGAGATTTCGGAGCCGGTTAAAAGGCAGATCATAGAACTGATCGGAGACAAGGCCATTTCATCATTATTGTGAGGTTCGATTCGCCAGCGTACCATGCACCTTGAGGCGTTTGAGGATTTCATCGATGATCAGGATCAAGCTGCTCACTCCCACGATCAGTAACCAGTCCAGAGCGACCAGCGGCTCGGTGCCGAACAGCAGATTCCCGAAAGGCGTGTAAACCACCAGGAACTGGAGAATGACGGCTACGCCGATACCCATCCATAACCACAGGTTGCTCAGCAATCCCACCGACAGGATCGACACATAGTTTGTGCGGGCGTTGATGGCGTGGAACCACTGAAAGGCGGCCAGCGTTGTGAAGGCGACGGTCTGGGCGTGCTTGGCGCTGCCGGCGTAGAGCTCATAGACAAACAGGCCCAGTGTGCCGGCTGCCATGAGCGGAGCCAGGATCAGCATGCGGCGGATGAGTTTCAAGCCCAGCACGCCGGCTGCGGGGGGGCGGGGCGGCTGTTTGAGCACGTCCCAGTGCTTCGGCTCGACGCCCAGCGGCACAGTGCAGGCCCCATCGGTCACCAGGTTGACCCACAGGATCATGATGGCCGTCAGCGGCAGCGGCATGCCGATCACCAGTGCCGCCGCCAGGGTGATGATCTCGCCGAGGTTGGTGGTGATCAGGAAGAACACTACTCGCTGCAGGTTGGAGAAGGTCACCCGCCCATCCTCGATCGCATGTATGATGGTGGCGAAGTCATCATCGGCCAGGACCATATCGGCCGCCTCCTTGGCGACTTGTGTACCCGCCCGGCCCATGGCCACACCGATGTCCGCGCCTTTCAGGGCCGGCGCGTCGTTGATCCCGTCGCCGGTCATGGCCACGATCTCGCCGTTAGCCTTGAGTGCTTGAAGGATTTTAAGCTTGTGGGCCGGCGAGACCCGCGCGAAAACCGATACACTTTTCACGCGTTCCTGGAGCTGCTCGTGCGGCATGCCGTCGATATCCCGGCCGGTAAGCACATCGCTGCTATAGTCGGAGACAATGCCGGCCTGCCTGGCGATTGCCTGGGCCGTCAGGGCATGGTCGCCGGTGATCATCACCACGCGGATGCCGGCCTGCTGCGCCTGGGTGATGGCCGCGGCGGCCTCGGGCCTCGGCGGGTCCAGCAGGCC
>JAKJEP010000298.1 GCA_022705365.1 Planctomycetota bacterium
TTGATGGCTGTGCTCGGTGTAAAATTACAACCCACCAGCCACGGCTGCTGTGCATGCCACTGATTGGCCTTTTCCGCCGGCCACCGCTCCCCCGCGGCCTCTGACCGCGTACCGGAAACAAAACATGCCAGCACCAAAAATACACTGAGTACCCGTTTCATAGATTTCTCCTGATAAAATATTTATTTCCCGGTCATCATCTTGATAAACTCCACCTCATTTACATCGTAGGGGCTGCCGTCCGGCCGCAAAATCTCATGAAACCACTGCGGCGGCTCTGCCGTATATGTCTGTTCCCACGAATCCCACGGATACTGCGTCTGGGTCTTACCGGCCACAAAACCCCAGTTGCACGCCCCAATCCGGTACTTTTTAAAATACGGCAAGGCACTCATAAAGGTACTGCCCGTCGGCCGGGCCATATATTCCGTGCAAATCAGCGGCCGGTTATACGGGAACAGCAACTCCGTCTGCGCCTTAAGATCGATAAAAGGCCCGTAATGATGATACGTAATGACATCCGAATAATCCACCGCTATCCGGTTGAGTTCATCCAGTTCGCCTTTCCTCCAATTGCCTTTCCACAAACAGACGCTCAGCGGCTGATCAGGGCGCACCTGCCAGCTCCACTGAAAGAGCTTATGCAGCAGTCGGAGCGCCAGTTCCCCTTTATTTCCCGGCTCAAAGGAACCATAGGATTCCACATTATGATTGTCCGGCTCGTTGTACAAATCCCACAGCAGCACCCGCTTGTCATGCTGGAAGCGGGTCAGCAGGCCCTTGATATACCCTTCCAGTTCATCATGCCGGGCCGGGTCCTTCAACAAATCGATATGGGGCGACTGCAGCCACCCGGAATTATGCACATGCGGTTTCGGCGCCCGCTGATTGCCCAGCTTGGGGAATGGATCCCATACACTGTCCAGCGGCACAAACATCACCTTAATATGATGTTTATCCGCTATCGTTAAAAATTGATCCATTCGCTGCAGAAATCCCTCACTGTCCTGCTGCCATAGCAAATCATGCAGATAAACCCGTATCATATTCATTCCCAGTTCTTCCGCCCAGCCCAGCTCGCGGTCAATCGTTACGGGATCAAACGTGTCCGCCTGCCACATCTCCAACTGATTGATGGCCGTGCTCGGTGTAAAATTACAACCCACCAGCCACGGCTGGCCCGCATACCACTGATTTGCCTTCTCCGCTGACCATCTCTGGACAGTTGCATCCTCCGCCTGACAACAGGAAACCATACCAAACAATGCCAGTACCAAACCTGTCACTTTTTTCATATTTTACTCCTTATATCCTCGAATTACATTACCATTTTGATTGCGGCCGATATAAAAACCATATGGACTCAGCAGCAGGCAGTGATCCTCCCACACCTTGCCTGGCTCTTTCGCATCCGGAAAATGCAAAATCACCTGTTCCCCCTGCTTCTGCCATTTCCCCGTCACGCCCGATCCGGTGATACGTCCATCCGTTTCAAATGTCAGCGGGTACTCCGGGCCATAATCCACCGAATGCAGCCAGGTACCAGCCAGTTCATTTGTATCCAACGAATGCAATTTTTTTGGACTCTCGGTAATCGGCTCCCCCGCCAGCGGCCAGCCATCTTCCGACCAGTATAGCGGCCGGATCTGCAGGGCCCGCCCCATTTTAACGTCACGGGTATCCCAGGTATGATGCACCAGGTAATCCCCCTTGTCCGTCCACAGAATCGAATTGTGCCCCGGTCCCCGCCAGTTGTCATGATTGGCCAGCACCAGGCTGGCGTATCCTTCGGTCATCGGCCGTCCGGTATAATCCAGATACGGCCCGGTAATCTTCTCCGCCCGCCCCACCATCACCTTATAATTGCTGTCCAGGCCGTTTATGGTATGGTCATAGGAAACAAACAGATAATAAAAACCATTTCGATAAATGATAAACGGCGCCTCAATCGCAGGGTCGCCATCCCGCTTCGCCAGCGAATGCATCTTTGGCTCCGCCGCATTGGGCTTGCCCGTCACCGGGTCCAGTTCGACGAGTTTAATCCCACTCCAGAACGATCCCAGCGCCAGCCAGCATTTTCCGTCCCGATCCGCAAAAAACGCCGGATCGATGGCGTTATAATCACATGTCCCGGTGTTGGACTCAATCACCAGTCCCCGATCCACCCACTCATAATCCGGGTGATTGGGGTCCAGCGTCCGGTTCAGCGTCAGGCCGATGCAGGACCGCTGGCTGCCCAGCGACGAAACCGCATAGTACAGCCGGTACCAGCCGTCATAAAAGGCGATATCCGGCGCCCATACCCCGCTTGTTTGCGGAACTTTCTCATTCACCCAATCCGGAACCTTTTTCGCGAAAACCCGCCCGCTCTTCTTCCAGTGAACCAAATCGCCCGACCGGTAGATGGGAATTCCCGGCCCGGTCGCAAAGATCACATACTCATCCCCTGCCTGAATGATCGCCGGATCGGGGATATCCCGCAGCGAATGGTCCTGGGCGGAAGTCAGCGTACCGGAAACCGTCGCCAGCAGAAAAAACCAAGAATAAAAATGACAGGTATTGTTTCGCATGATTCGAAAATCCTTTCGCACGATTTTCCAGTATATCAGAACGATCATTGTGACCAAATAATCCCATTATTAAACACTGCTTTGCGAAATAAAACCACGGTTTTGCGCAAAATTATTCATATTCCCCTGGACCTGCCAGGCTCTTTTCACTATCATAAAAGCTGCCGGAAAAAACCGGTTGTAAAAATACTGTGTATTTTGTAATCGTCTATATATCAAATACTTATAAACCTATTACTGTTTATGCGTACAATTCCGACGGTCCTGCTGATGATGGAAATGCTGCGGGCCTCCACCCGCGGCCACCTGGCTGGGATTGCCAAATATTCCCGATTACACGGCCCCTGGACCTTTTACCGCCAGCCGCTGAGCTACCTGCAGCCCTATCAAAATACCGCAAAAGCGGAACCCTCCCCCACCGGAACCATTGACGGCATCATCACCTACATCACCCACAAAAAAGAGCTGCAATCTCTTCCTGCCGGCGTGCCCACCATTATTATCCCTTTCCTGGAGCTGATTCCGGGTTTTCCAAATATGACCACGTCCGGCCTGTCGGGCAAGATGGGCGCGGAATATTTTCTCGAACGAGGTTTCCAACACTTCGCCTTCTGCGGCTTCCCGGACATCTACTGGTCGCAGCTACGCAGCGGCCATTTCGAGCAAGCCATCCGCCGGGCCGGTTTTGCCGCCCATATTTACCAGCCGCCCCGAACCATTGCCCAGACGAAACACCTGTGGAGCGTGGAACAGCAGTATGTGGTTACGTGGCTGCTCTCGCTGCCCAAACCCATCGGCATCATGGCCTGCAACGACGACCGCGGGCAGAAGGTTCTCGATGCCTGTAAAACCGCCGGCCTGCTGGTACCCGAACAGGTAGCGGTGCTCGGCGTCGATAACGACGACATGATCTGCGATATCACCGACCCGCCCCTCTCCAGCATTGCCGTTAATTTTGAAACCGTCGGTTACGAAGCCGCCAAACTGCTCGACCAATTGATGAAGGGCGAAAAATACACCGGCCAGACCATTCCGCCGGTTTCTCCCATCCGGGTGGTAACCCGCCAGTCCACCGACATCCTGGCGGTGGAAGATGCGGAGATTGCCGCGGCGCTGCGTTTCATCCGCCGGAACCGCAACCAGGCGATTCGGGTCGGCGATGTCGTCAACGCCACCACCGCCTCCCGCCGCAGCCTGGAAAAACGCTTCCGTTCTGTCCTTAACCGCTCCATCCTCGACGAAATCCGCCACATCCGCATGAACCATATGGCCCAGCTACTGGCGGAAACGGATATGACCATCGAACAGATCGCCCTGGCCCTGGGCCTGCCCGACTCCAAGCACATCGCCGAACTGTTCCGCCGGGAGCTGGGCCTGACCCCCCGCGCTTACCGCCGCAATTTCAGCTCCAAATAAACCATCTTGCTGCTAAAGCTTTTCCAATACTATAGTTATAGGACCATGCCAATCCGGGAAATTTCGCTTGTGGGCATACCGGTTTTCTGCTATAATTGATCCATAATAATATGGATCCAGGAAGGAAGGAACCTCAGGGCTGCATTTACAATTCATACCAGGATGGACCGTTGGTTTTATTATCCGTTCGGGATCGAAGAAGGAAAATGGAAACACCGAAAAGGAGAGTGTAATCATGACAAAACCAAATGTCTTACTGGGATTGCTGGCCGCTGCCTTTTTAACCGCCATCGTTTCGGCGGATCCGGTTTATTTTGCCGATGAGAACCTCAAGGCCGCTGTGGAGTACGAACTGGGCGTCTCCGATCCAACCGAAGCGGATATGCTGAACCTGTATTATCTTTATATAGAGGATAGCGGGATTTTCGACCTGACCGGTCTGGAATATGCTTCGAATGTAACTGAGCTTGGTCTGTATAACAATCAGATTCATGATATATCCCCGCTGGCGGGATTGATGCATTTGATTTACCTCGATCTGGGATTCAATCCCCTCAATCACGAAGCCTATACCGTGTATATCCCCCTGATCGAGGCCAACAATCCGGGAATTACCATTTGGTATGATGAGCCGCAAGTTTATTTTATC
>JAKJEP010000299.1 GCA_022705365.1 Planctomycetota bacterium
TCAAGCTGCGAATAGTACCAGCCGATCCGCATCCCCTGCTTATGGCACTCATCGGAAAGTTCCTTGAGGATATCCCGCTGAAACGGGGTGGACATCACATCATAATCCGTATATTTCGAATCGAACAGGCAGAAGCCTTCGTGATGCTTGCTGGTCAGGATGATATATTTCATGCCGGCGTCTTTGGCGATCTGCACCCATTCTTTGGCGCTGAATTTGACCGGATTAAACTGATGGACCAGTTCCCGATATTCCTCCACCGGAATTTTTCCGCTTTCCTCGCTCATAATCCAGGAGCTTATACCGTTGACCGGCTGACCGTTCCACTCTCCGGCCGTTATGCAGTACAGCCCCCAGTGGATGAACATCCCAAACCGGGCCTCCCGCCACCACTGCATCCGGGCGTCTTTCTGCTCTTTCGACTCCTGGGGTAACGGCGGCAGCGGCTCAGCCGCCAGACAGGGCAAGGACCCCATCAAAAAGGCAAAAACCAGTCCCCACCCCGTGATTCGAAGAAATCGAAAATGGTGCCGCAGCATAATCCGTTCCTTTCTTAACATATTGACATAGCCTATTTTAGTGAAATAATCCAGTAAGACACCAAAACGATACCCAAGTTGGGCCAAAGAATCCTAAAATCCGTTTTCTATCCGCTTATTATGAACAGAAACATCGCAATGACCAGTATAATTATTTATACCATATACAATTGTCAGGTGTAAAATAGAGTAACACGGAATTTCTTCTGCGGCACCTTCGGATAGTTTACTATTGTCTTTTCCGATATAAAATATTATAAATAAGTAAATTAACAATAGATTACCAGAGGTAGCATAACATGCGGAAAAACAAAAGTTTTGATAAACTCCTGTCCTGGGTCGTAGGGCTGCTGGTTTGGGGACTGATGCTGGTGTGCCAGCCGCCCGTGCAGGGGCAAGATCCTGCCGTCACGGCAGGTGACTCCAGCCAGAGTACCCCCCAAAAACTGCAAATGGCGGTAATCAGTCTTTCCGGCCAGATTACCGAAGGGGCCACGCCCAGCTTACTGGCCTTGTCCGGCCAGGCCAGCACCAGCCTGATGGAACTGGTAAATCGCATGGAACTGGCCGCCGGGGACCAGGCCATTACCGCCGTCCTCTTCAATATCGAGGAGCCGGCGCTAAGCTGGTCACAGGTGGATGAACTGCGAACCGCCCTGGCCGCCCTGCGCCAGGCCGGCAAAAAAACCTATGCCTATCTCGAAGAGGCCGGTCAGGCTTCCTATCTGCTGGCCTGCGGCTGCGATCAAGTCGCCATGACCCCTTCGGCCAACCTGATGCTGGCGGGCCTGGCGGGCGAGACCCTGTATTTTAAAAATCTGTTCGACAAACTCGGCATCCAGGCCGACATGATTCAGATCGGCGATTATAAATCCGCCGGCGAAACCCTCACCCGCAGCGGCCCCTCTCCCCAGGAACGCCAGCAATTCAATCGCCTCTTCGACGACCTCTACCGCCATATGGTCCACTCGATTGCCGCCTCCCGAAACCTCACCGACGACCAGGTACGCAAAATTATCGACCAGGGACCTTTCACCTCCGAACAGGCCCTGGCAGCAGGCCTCATCGACCAGGTGCTCTATCGCGAGGATTTCCTCAAAAAAATCACGGAACAGGAGGGAGCCAAAATATCGTTAAAACTCGACTACGGCCAGGCCCCAGCCGCACGGGTCAATCCCGAAGATCCCTTTGCCATGCTCTCGGTGCTGCAGGGATTATTCAAAACCCCTCCCGAACCGGCCGGTGAGGCCATTGCCGTCGTCTATATCAACGGCCCCATCACTTCCGGCGAAAACCAGGAGACCTTCGACGGCAGCATCATCGGCTCGCGCACCATACGCCTGACCCTGGCCAAGGCCCGGGCGGATAAAAATATCAAGGGCGTGGTCGTGCGCATCGATTCCCCCGGCGGCAGCGCCACCGCCAGCGACATCATCTATAACGCCATCCTCCAGACCGCCAAAGAAAAGCCCGTCGTGGTCAGCATGGGCAGCGTTGCGGCCTCCGGCGGCTATTATGCCGCCTGCGGTGCTGACACCATTTACGCCCAGCCCAGCACTATCACCGGCTCCATCGGCGTCATCGGCGGCAAAATCGTACTCGGCGGCCTGCTGGATAAGCTGGGCATCACCAGCTATGCCTTTCACCGGGGCCGGAACGCCGCCCTGTTCAGCTCCCTCCAGCCGTTTTCCGTCGGGGAGCATCAGAACCTCAGGGAAAATATGGAGCAGACCTACCAACGGTTCAAAATGTGTGTGGCCGCTTCCCGCGGTGCCCGGCTCACCGGCTCTGTCGATTATCTGGCCCAGGGGAAAATCTACACCGGTCTCCAGGCCAAAGAGCTTGGCCTCATCGACGAAATCGGCACCCTCGAGGATGCGATTCAAAAGGTGGCCCGGCAGGCCGGCATCGAAACCTACCAGATCCGCATCATGCCCCAGCCCAAATCTCTGCTGGAAGTGCTCTCGGAATTGCTTGCCCAGGCCGAGACCCAGCCCGATGCCCCGATGGCCGCACAATGGATGGGCCTGGCGGCGGAAGGGGAAAATTCCGTATGGCTGGGCTTGTCCCCCCAGCTTCGCCCCGCTCTCACCCGGAAAATTCTGCTTCGGCTCTCGCATTGGATGAATATGTTTCAACAGGAACAGCCGCTGCTGGTGCTGCCGTATGAGGTGATGATTCCCCCGTTCCATTGATGTGATGCCGCCAGCCGGTAAAAAGGCCCAGGGATCAACACGAAAACCCAATTGCCAACGAACCGGATCCTTCAAAATACCAGGACCCAAATGCAGCAAGAATCTGACCTGACACTGGAACCGACCGCCGAGCCGAAAACTGCCGGCCCGGCCCTGCTGCGCGTCGTCCTTTTGGCCGATGACAGCTCCCTCCAGCATTACGGCCCGGTCCTCCGCCGCCTGTCCATCGGCCTGCTCGACGAAGTCAGCGACCTCAGCTTGTTCTGCACCGGCACCAGCGACCTGCTCCAGCACGTGCCCAGCCCGCCGGTCCGCCTCATTACCGAGTCCCGCGGCTATACCGAAGATCCGCCCCAGGCATATGCCACCGCCCGCCAGTTGTCCGTGATCAGTCCCCGCTTCGATCTCTATGAACATCTCCTGCCGCAGCGGCGAATCCAGCGCATCGCCCAGGCTCTCCTGCCCTTCAAGCCCAACCTTTTGCACGCCTTGAGCGAACGGCAGGCCCAGTTGGCCCGCCGCCTGAGCAAACGCCTGGCGATCCCCTATGTTCTCTCGATCCTGGCCTTGGAACCGGCTCAACTGAATTTTTCCCCGCACCGCTGCGGCGCGATCCTGGCCGGCAGCAGTTACCTCACCCGCCAAATCCGCAGCCTCTATCCCGCCCTGGCCTCCCGAATCCATTACCTGCCCATCGGTACCCATGTCACCGATAAGCCGGCCTGCTTCAGCCGCGAAGGCAAAGTCCCCGTTCTCTTCTGTTCCTGCCCGCTGGAAAAGGACAAAGGTCTGCCGGTCTTGATTCTCGCCCTCAAAAAATTACGGGAGCAGAGCCTTGCCCCCCAACTGCTGATCGCCGGAAATGGACCCGACGAATACCTCCTGCGCCGCCTCGTCCGGCAGTGCGGCGTAAGCGATCAGGTCCATTTTATCCCGCCCCTGAGATGCCTGACCCGGGACAACGAAGCCTTTAAGGCCGTCCTGAAAACCGTCGATATCTTTGTCCAGACCTGCCCCGTCAAAATGTGGCAGCCCGAACTGCTGGAAGCCATGAGCGTCGGCAACGCCGTGATCGCCGTGGACAGCGAGCAAAACGATCTGATTCTCCCGGAAAAAACGGCCCTCACCGTTCCTTTTCAGCAAACCCAGGCCCTGATCGAGGCTTTCCGCCGCCTGCTTACCGACCGGCCCTTTGCCTGCCGGCTGGCCCTCCAGGCCCAGGACCATATCCGCAAACATTTCCTCGCCAGCCACATGATCTCCCGCATGGCCCATACCTACACCCACGCCGCCGCCCTCAAAACCAAACCCTGACCTCTGTTGGGTGGGCGCGGCCCAGTATTCCTCCTCCGCTCTCATTGCACGTCCCTCTATACCGGCTTATCGCCCATTGGCCATTCCTGTGTAGGGTGTGCAGCTTGTTGCACACGCGGTTCTTCTCTCCTGCCATTGGCATTCAACCCAGCAGAAGTGCCTGCTTGCCAGCCAACCCCACGTCGAAAAAGTAGGGTCGGCAACTTGCTTGCCGACGCGATATTCTCATCGCCGCCGGCGATCCCTTCATTTTTGCTATTTACTTTTTTATCTTTGATTTTCCCATGCGGCTGGTAGGGTATACTCTGCATACCATCTCCCTTTCCTGTCATCCCCGTTCTGAGTTCAACCTTCCGGTTGTCTTCCTCCGGGTGGCACCTTCCTGCCGCAGGCTCCGGAGGCGGGCAGGGTATGCTCTGCCTGCCAATTTCCATTGGTTCGGCATTTCCAATGTACATTAGGACCGATGTAGTACCTATCTTCTTTTCCCACATTCCCGCTTTTCTCACTTTTTCCCTGGGTGGCAGCGTCTGCCGTGAGGCAGGCGATGGTCTTAACCCGCATTTCTCACGGGATTTCG
>JAKJEP010000029.1 GCA_022705365.1 Planctomycetota bacterium
GCGGGTTTCGCCGGCGCGTTTGCCGCGGACGTAGCTGAGGTATTTGCCGTTATGGCTCATGATGACATAGGGGATGAGCTGCTTGAAGGAGGGGTCTTTTTCAACCTGGGCGCGAGGCAGGAAACGGGGCACGCCGGGGACGAAGATGGCGCGGCGGTAGCGTTCCACGTCGAATTGCAGGCCGTTGAAGATGCCCAGCTTTTCGATTACTTTTCGTTCGACAACTAATACCTGTTCGTCCTGAGCCATGCGGCGGTCCTTTTTGCTGAGGGTATGCGGTTACTGTTTCGTTAAAAGGGGGAATATAGCGGATTGGGCGGCGGTTGTAAAGGAGGGGATGGGGGTTAACGGCAAGGCGATAGCGGGGATTGACGGAGGCGGCGGAAAATGTGGTGCGAATTTATGCCAGCCGGGGGCAAAACCAAAAAAATAACAGGTTTTTTCGGTAAGAAAAATTCTATAAAATCATATATACAAATAAGATAGAAAAAAACAAGCGTATGGGGAGAAATTTCTATCCCGGCAAAGACTTTTCACGGGGAATAAAATCCACTATACTTATTATAATGTGTATTGGGTTTTTGTGTGTTTTGAATAAGGAAAAATGAAGACCAGGCTCGGAATAACTGGAAAGTGAACGACTAAGAGGCGAAGATTGTAATTGCCATAATAAATATTTCATAAGTATATTATTCATAGTGTTTTATATTATTTAGTTTTTCGCCGCTATCCTAGTTCGCTTTTCTATTAAATCTGCCGGGGTGTGAACAAACATGGTATTGGATTGGTCAAAGAAGGCAGCGTCAGGTACGGTTGTTGTGTGTGTAAGTTATTGTTTCAAAAAAAGATACGAATAATTGAGTAGTTTGCCAATAGGATAGCGGATGATTCGTTTTCAGGTTTATAGTCATGGCAAGGCGGTGCAGCAGATGTCGCTGGCGGGGGCATACCTGTTCGGGCAGGATGATATCCCGGTACGGGCCCAGTTGAATTTTGCCGATGGCCAGCTCATCGGGCTGCGCAACAGCGATAGCGCTGTGGGTCTCTCGCTGCTGTGGGAGGTCGAGGGATTCGGCAAGATCTCGCTGCAGACCACGCGGCTGCCGATTCGGAACCGGCCGTATAATCTAAATGTGGAGATTGCCCGTTCGCGGCTGCTGAAAATCAGCCAGAAACGGGAAGAATGGGGCATGACCGATCTGGAGCTGGCGGAGGAACATCATCAAATGATTGATGGTGCGCTGGATAAATTTGTGGCGGCCCTGTGCCATCTGGACGAGCCGGAAAAGGCAGCGCAATACGCCGATGAATCGCTGGCCCTGTCGATGCAGGCGGGGGAACAGATGGCGCAATTCCACGGCGAGGTTTTTTTGCAGCGGCGGACCAGTACGCAGGGTTTCGGGCGGCACAGCTTCGGCTGCTGTATCGATCCGAAGCGGATCAAAGACCACGCCTATATGAACTATATCAAGGCGAATTTTCATTTTGTGACGGTGCCGGTCTGCTGGCGGGAGATTGAGCCGAAGGAACAGGAGCAGAATTTTGAGCTGCTGGACGAATGTGTCAACCAACTGGTTCACAATCGCATTGCGGTCAAGGTGGGTCCGCTGGTGAGTTTTGCGCCGGCGATGATCCCCGACTGGCTGTATATCTGGGAAAATGATTTTGAGCAGGTCCGCGAGATGGCGTATGAATTCATCTCGAAAGTCGTCGAGCGGTACAGCAAGAAAGTGCAGGCCTGGGATGTCATCAGCGGATTGAATGCCCACAACGGCTTTAATTTCAGTTTTGAGCAGATTCTCGAGATGACCCGTTCGGCGGCCCTGGCGGCCAAGCGGTCTTCGACCCGCAGTCTGGTGCTGATCGAGCTGGTGGAGCCGTGGGGCGAGTATTATGCGATGAATCAGCGGACGGTGCCGCCGCTGATTTATGCGGATATGATTTGTCAGAGCGGGATCGTGTTTGACGGATTCGGTCTGAAAATCCGTTTTGGCCAGCCCGGCTCCGGCTGCCGCAGCCGGGACCTGCTGGAGCTGTCAGGATTGCTGGACCGGTTTGCGAATTTCGGTAAACAGGTGCATCTGGCCGGCGTGCAGGTTCCCAGCGAAGCGGAAAAGCAGCCGGACAAAGGGGATAAGCCCTGTGAAGCCGGATGCTGGCATGGATCCTGGTCCGAGGCGGTGCAGGCGGAATGGCTGCGAAATGTGTATCGAATCGGCTTGAGCAAGCCGTATATTGATACGATTACCTGGCAGGATTTGGCCGACTGTGAGACGGGCATCATGCAAAACGGCGGCCTGCTGAAAAAAGACCTGACTCCCAAGCTGGCCTATCAGCAGTTATGTCAATTAAAGAAAGAGTTAATCAAACCGGAACGGGGCAAGGGAAACCAATAAAGACGCTCCGGTATCTTACAAGGGATTTTAAGCAAAACCAAAGTAAATACGGGTTTTGTTTCGGTCGTTGACAGAATCGCCAGCAGGGCCTATGATCACCGAATGAATTGGAATAATCTCAAGGGAAAATTTATCGTTATCGACGGACCGGATGGGGCGGGAAAAAGTACGCAAACTCTTTTGCTAAAAGAGGATATGGAAAAGCAGGGTCTTGCGGTTCTTCCTGTGCGCGATCCCGGCGGTACGGCTATCGGCGAGAAAATCCGCCAGATTTTGCTGGATAATGCCCATGGGGAGATGTCGGTCCGGTGCGAGGCGCTGCTGTATATGGCTAGCCGCGCCCAGTTGTTCAGCCAGTGCATAAGCCCGGCCCTGGCGGTGGGGAAATGCGTATTATGCGACCGCTGGGTTTCCAGCACCTATGCCTATCAGGCGGTGGCGGGCCGGATCGGGCCGGAGGTGGTGCTGCAATTGGCCCAGGCAGCTCTGGAACGGACCTGGCCGGACCTGACGATTATTATCGATATCCCCTCCGCCGTCGGATTGGCCCGGGTGGGCGACCGGCCGGATCGCATGGAAGGCAAGGGGAATGAGTTTCATCGGAAGGTGCGGGAGGCTTTTTTGGAGCTGGCGAAGGGCCGGGCTGATTTTCGGGTGGTCGATGGATCCGGGACGGTGGAGCAGGTCCATCAACGCATCCGGGAGGTAGTGAAAACGTATGTCTCTTCTTGAGGTGGTAGGCCAGGATTCGGCAATTCGTCTGTTGCTGCGGGCCTATCAATCGCAGCGGATGCCGCACAGCTATATTTTTCACGGCCCGGAGGGAGTAGGCAAAGGGTTGCTCGCCCGGCAGTGGAGTAAACTGCTGCTTTGTTCCCAGACGCAGCGGCGGGACTGGCCGGCGGACCGGCCCGGCGGCCGGGATCTGGGGCAGTATGAAGATGCCTGCGGCATCTGCCCGGATTGCCATCTGGTGGCGGCGGGCAATCATCCGGATCTGCATATTATCACCAAAGAGCTGGTGAAGCACACCAGCCAGGGGCGGGACCGGCAGACCATCGAGCTGCCGATCGATGTCATCCGGGAGTTTGTCATCGAGCAGGCGGGGGTGTATCCCTCGCGAAATCGGGCCCGGATTTTTATCATCGAGGAAGCCGACAGCATGACCCGGGGGGCGCAGAATTCCCTGCTGAAAACGCTGGAAGAACCGCCGGTGAACACGTTTTTGTTTTTACTCAGCGAAAAAATAGACCGGCTGCTGCCCACCATCCGCAGCCGCTGCCAGCCGGTGCGATTCGGCTCCCTGCCGGGGGAATTCCTGATTCAGCGGCTGCAGGAGGCCGGTTGCCCCGCGGCTCAGGCGGCCTACTGGAGCGATTTTTCGGAAGGAAGTCTGGGAGTGGCGCTGGAGCTGGCGGGTCTGAGCCTGTATGAGAACAAGTGCGAACTGGTTCGGCATCTGGCGGAACTGGAGTATGACTCGGTGCTGGAGACGGCCGGCTGGCTGGCCGAACAGGCCAAAGAATATGCCGAAAAACATCTAAAAGCCAATCCCGACCTGTCGCAAAGTGCCACGGTGCGGCGCGGACAGAAATTTTATCTCCAGATGATGGCGCATGCTTTCCATCTGGTCATCCGCCGCCTGGCGGAGAGCAGCGGGATCGACGGTGGGGCAGCGGACCAGGCGGCGGAAATCGACCGGATGGCCCGGATGTTTGGCCTGCGCGGTGCCAGTCAGGCCATTCGCGGCACCGAGCGGGCGGCCAGACTATTGAATCAAAATGTGAATGTCTCTTTGATTTTTGAATCCCTTATGTTACAATGTCTAAATTATAGTAAAAAAACGAAGAACGCCGGAACCGCTAAAAGTCGATATTGACATCCAAAAACGGCTCTGGCTCCCCCCTAACCAGGGGTTGAAAAGTTTTTGACGCTGGCGTCAAGAAAGCCGTAAACATACATGCTTGAACCTGAATATATGGAAGAAGAACCAAAACCTGCCGCGGATGCCGGTCCGGAAACCGGGAAAACCGAAACGAAGGCCCCGGAAAAGCCCCGGGAAAAATCCGGGGAAAAGGAAGGCGCCGCTGTCAAAAGCCGGTATCGCACCCTGCTGGTTCGCTATGGTTTGATTGGTCTGGTGGGCCAGTTCCGCCATTCCGAACGGGATATACCGCCGGGCGTAACCCATGTGATTATCAATACCGAACGGGGCATGGAAATCGGGGAGATTATCTCTCCCTTTTGCCACAAGCGGGGAAATGTGTTCTGCACGGATGAGGATCTGGATCATTACTACCAGGTCAGCGGGCCGAATTATCCCTTTACCCGGACGGGGCGGATCATCCGGTTTGCCAACGAGCAGGACCTCAATGAGCAGCGGCACCTGCGCAAGAATGCCCTGGCGGAGCAGCGGTATTGCGAAGAGCTGATTCAAAAACACAATTTGAAAATGACGCTGGTGGCGGTCGAACATTTGTTCGGCGGGGACCGGATTATCTACTATTTCATGGCGGAAGGGCGGGTGGATTTTCGCAATCTGGTGAAGGAACTGGCCCAGGAGTACCAGACGCGGATCGAGATGCGACAGGTGGGCGCCCGGGATGAGGCCCGGCTGATCGCCGATTTTGAAATCTGCGGCCGCCAATGCTGCTGCAAGAACTTTCTGAAAGTCCTCCAGCCGGTGAACATGAAGATGGCCAAGCTGCAGAAGACGACGCTGGACCCCAACAAGATCTCCGGCCGGTGCGGCCGCCTGAAATGCTGCCTGCGGTATGAGAATGAGGTATATGAAGAGCTGCAGAAACATTTGCCGCGGGTGGGCAGCACGGTGCTGGTGGAAAAGGGGCCGGGCGTGGTGGTGGAGACGCAGGTGCTGACGCAATTGGTCAAGATTCGCATGAATGACAACCGGATTATGGCGGTAGCCAATGAAGAAATTCTGGAGAGAAATTATAAGGTTCCGGAAGGGCTGTTGAAACCGGAGGAATCGCGGGCCGCGCCGCGCAGGCAGGAAGAAAAGGCCCCGCCCGTCCCGCCGGAAAAGGAACCGCCGGCGGCGGAGGGCCAGGCCGGGCCGGGCGAAGGCCGCAAGAAAAAGCGGCGCCGCAAACGGAAGAAGAAAAAATCGGGCGAGGCGCCGGGCAATGAGGCCGACCGGGAACAAAATTCGCCAGGAGAACCAGAGAACGGACAGGTATAATTAATGGCAAGAAAAATACTCGTAACCGCGGCGCTGCCGTATGCCAACGGCTCGATTCATATCGGGCATCTGGTGGAATATATTCAGACGGATATCTGGGTCCGCTTCCAGAAGATGCGGGGCCATGACTGCATTTACTGCTGTGCGGACGATACGCACGGCACGCCGATTATGATCCGTGCCCGGCAGGAGGGGATTCCGCCGGAGGAGCTGATCGCCCGGGTGCATGGGGAGCATACGCGGGATTTTGCGGGCTTTGCCGTTGCTTTCGACAATTATTATACGACCCATTCGCCGGAGAACCGGCAGTTGAGCGAGACGATCTACAGCCGGCTGAAGGAGAAGGGGCATATCGTAACCCGGGATGTGGAGCAGGCGTATTGCCAGCAGGATCAGATGTTTTTGCCGGACCGGTTTATCCGGGGCACCTGCCCGAAATGCGGGGCGCCGGACCAGTATGGCGATTCCTGTGAAATCTGCCATGCGACCTATACGCCGCTGGACCTGAAAGATGCGGTGTGCAGCGTGTGCAAAAAACCACCAATGCGCCGGAAATCGAAACATTATTTCTTCCAGTTGGGTAATTTCACCCAAGAGCTGCAGGAATGGATGCAGGGAGGGCGAATCCACGAGCAGGTACAGAACAAGCTGCAGGAATGGTTCAGCCAGGGGCTGCGGGACTGGGATATCTCCCGGGATGCCCCGTATTTCGGCTTTTTGATACCGGGGGAGACGGACAAGTATTTTTATGTCTGGCTGGACGCCCCGATCGGCTACATGGCCAGCACCATGGATTACTGCCGGCGGAAGGGGCTGAAATTCGAGGACTACTGGTGCAGCCGGGATACGGAAATTCACCATTTTATCGGGAAGGATATCACGTATTTTCACGCCCTGTTCTGGCCGGCGATGCTGATGGGGGCGGGATTCAATACCCCGACCCGGCTGACGATTCACGGCTTTTTGACGGTCAACGGCGAAAAGATGAGCAAGTCGCGCGGCACGTTTATCAGCGCCGCGACGTATCTGAAGTATCTGGACCCGGAGTATCTGCGGTATTATTACGCCTGCAAGCTGGGGCCGGGGACGGAAGATATCGACCTGAATACGGGGGATTTTGTTTTGCGGGTGAACAGCGACCTGGTGGGCAAACTGGCGAATCTGGCCAGCCGTTCAGTGCCGATGCTGACCAAAGGGCTGGGCGGCCGGCTGGGCGAGGTATCGCTGGAGGGCCGCGTACTGCTCAAGGTTTTGCAGGATCACGCCGAAACCATCGCCGAGGATTATGAAACGCGGAATTATGCCACGGCCGTGCGGCGGATTTGCGGACTGGCGGACGAGGTCAACCGGTATTTCGATCAGCGCAAGCCCTGGTCGGCGATCAAAGAGGATCCGGAACATGCCCGGGAGACGCTGACGGTCAGCCTGAATGCGGTGCGGCTGCTGACGATCTACCTCAAACCGGTCCTGCCGGGCTATGCGGCCAAAATTGAGAAGATTTTACGGATCGAGCCGCTGCGCTGGACGGATGCGGGGAAACTTTTGGAGAATTGGGAAATCGGCGTTTTCGACCGACTGGTGGAACGGGTGGATAGCAAGAAGGTAGATGAAATGATAGAAGAAAGTAAAGAACAGCAGGCGGCGGCCCGGCCCGCCCAGCCGAGTCCTTTGGAAGCGGAACCCCTGGCCGAGCAGATCAGCTTCGAGGAGTTTATGAAGGTGGATCTGCGGGTGGCGCAGGTGATGAAGGTGGAGACCATCGAAGGAGCGGATAAGCTGCTGCGGCTGGAGCTGGACCTGGGCGGCCAGACGAAGACCGTCATGGCCGGCATCCGCCAGGCGTATAAACCGGAAGACCTGTTGGGCAAGAAGATGATTGTGGCGGCCAATCTGGCGCCGCGGAAGATGAAATTCGGGGTATCGGAGGGCATGATCCTGGCGGCCGGTCCCGGCGGGAAAGAGGTCTTTGCCCTGACCATCGACGAAGGGGCCAAACCCGGCCAGCGGGTCCATTAACCGGTTGTGCCGCCGACTGCCCCGGCGGTTTGAGAACTATAGGCAATTTTAGCTATGAGTACACGAAAACCCAGTAAAAGCATTGAAGTCATCATTAATGAAGACGGGCGGTATCTGCTGCCGGCGGTGCAGTTTGTCCGGGAAGGGCTGAGTACCGCGGTCAATAAGCTCCAGTCCGGCAGCGGGGCTTCGTATGAGCGCCGCCATGTCAGCGGGGCGGAACTGTGCCACAGCCTGCGGGAGATCGCCCAGCAGCGCTGGGGCCTGCTGGCCCGGCAGGTTCTGGCCCATTGGGGGGTCACTTCCACCCGCGACTTTGGCGAGATCGTCTTTCTGCTGGTGGATAACGACTGGATGCAGAAAGAACCGACCGATTCCATCGAAGATTTTGACGAGGTGTATGATTTTGTCGAGGCCTTCGACCGGGATTTCAGCATAACGCTGGATAAATAGATCTGGATTTTAGGTGCCGAGTGCAGCGGTACTGTAGAGGGGCAGAAAGGTGAGTTTCTGACCGGGTAATTCTTTGTGGGGGCCGCTGTAGAGTACCAGGCCCTGGGGGCAGTTGGGATACTTTTCCAGCATCAGATGAAGGCTTTTCAGGCTTCCGCCGGTCCCGGATTTTACTTCGAGGGGATAAATTTTCCCTTCCCGGGCCACCAGGTAATCCACCTCGGCATTGCTGCCGCGTGCCTCCCGCACCCAGTAAAACAGTTCCGGCCCGTGGTAGGCCAGGAGTTCCTGGGCGACAAACTGCTCGGCCAGCCGGCCGCGGTACATCGCCAGGAGATTTTCTTGTTTCAATTCCAGTTCAACCGGCACCTGGCAGAGACGCTGCAGCAGGCCGATATCCAGCAGAGCCGCTTTGAATTTTTTGGGATTGGCCGTAGCTCCCAGCGGCAGGCCGGAGGGATCACAGGCGGGAATCTTGTGAATCACCCTGGCCCGGGCCAACAGGTCGAAGGCCTTGTGATTCATCTGTCCGGAATGCCGGTCGTTCAGGTGGGTATATTTCAACTGCTCACCGATACTCCGGGCGACACCCAGAAAGACGGCATCCAGACAAGCCGTATCGATGCGGGGCTGGTATTTGGAAAAATCATCCCGGTAGGAGTCGAGGATTTCCGACTGGACGGCAAAGGCTTCGACCAGGGAAGCGGAATCGCGAAAGGTTTTGACACATTCGGGCATGCCGCCGACAAAAAAGTAATTCCGCAGCTCCTGGAGAATCGTTTTTTGGATGGTTGGGTCCACCGTATTCGGCTGGGCAAGCGTGTATTCCGCCATGGTTTCCTTATTCCATGCCAGCAGATATTCGTAAAAAGTCATCGGATATACATGAAGATATTGGACCCGGCCTACCGGGATGGATATTTCACCAAAGGCAAATTCCAGCAGAGAGCCGGCCGCGAGAACATGTAATTCGGGCATCTGCTCATAAAAATACCGCAACGCCATGATGGCCCGGGGGCAGGCCTGGATTTCGTCGAAAAACAACAGCGTCCGGCCTGGAAGAATCCGGCCTGCTTCCAATTCCAGATAGGCAAGAATGTTTTTCGGGTCCAGATTTCCCGCAAAATAAGGGTGCAGGTCGCGCCTTTTTTCCAGGTCAATCTTGACGAAGCTCTCAAAATGGGGGGCCAGAAAATTCTCGACCAGCCAGGTTTTTCCCACCTGACGTGCCCCGCGAATGATCAGGGGTTTGCGCCTCTGAGAATCTTTCCACTCCAAAAGCTGCTTTTCGGCCAGTCTTTTCATATAAAACTCTTTAAACTATAGTAATATTACATCACAAAAGTAGAAAGTCAAGGTTATTTATGTATTTACTACGTAGAAAATCAAGTTAAAAACTCAAAAATCAATTTTTCTGGGGTAATATGCAGGGATCATAAGGGGGTAAAGCAAAAAAATCGGGCGGATATATCCGGCAATAATTGCCTGAAGAAACGGGCTGTCGCGCAGAATTTGCGCGTTCCGGGGGACATCCATTTTTTATGCTGGCGTAAGGGAATATATAAAATCGAGCGTGTAAAGTATATGCAAGTATCTATATTATAAGCATTTATAACTATTTTTGTAAATTACCGACAATTTTTGGGCAATTATTGGACGTTTTGGCACACCCTTTGCCATTGGGTTTTTGTGTGCATGGACTGACATGGAATCGTGTATCTGCCTGTCGGAGACGGGCAGTTAAAATTTGAGTCGTTTATATGCTATCGGAAACAGGACAGAAAAAAATGGCTGACACGCAGGCGAAGCTGGATATGGATGTCGAGAAAAGCCTGGATCGGGTGTGGGCCAGTTTGATGACCGGGCGGCTGAGCGAACGGATTGCGGATGCGGCCCGGCTGGCAGTGGCCAGACATATGGTAGCAGCGGCTCAAACCAGGCAGTCCGACGTCGAGGCGGAGGACTCGGCAGAGTAGGCTTAAGGATGAGCAAAAATGTTATATGGAATGTATATCTCAGCCGCCGGTGCGCTGGCCCATTCGCATAGACAGGATGTCATCGCGAATAATCTGGCGAACGTCGATACCGTCTCGTTCAAGCGGGATTTAGCGGTATTGCAAACCCGCCGCACTGAGGCCGCTGAGAAAGGCAGCCGCCGCTACACCGCCGAGGATCTGGAAAAGATGGGCGGTGGAACCTTTGCGCATCCGGTTCATACGGATTATTCCCCGGCTTCCCTGGAGGAAACGGGGAATGTGTATGATTTGGCCCTGGAAGGGCGGGGTTTCTTCCGCGTTCGTAATGGGGAGCAGGTCCTCTATACCCGCGACGGCCGTTTCACCATCAATGACAAGAACCAACTGGTGACGATGGACGGCGGCTATCCGGTTCTGGATGAGGGCGGCCAGCCGATTGGGATTGACCGGAACCTGGATTTCAGCGTGAACGACCAGGGATTCATCTCACAGGGAGGATCGATGCTGGCCCGGCTGGGGATTGCCGATATCGCCGACACCGGCCAATTGCAGAAGCAGGGGAATAATATGTATGTCAACCGGGGCAGCGATCCCGTACAGCCGGCCCAAACCCCGGTCCGGCAGGGATATCTGGAGAATTCCGCCGTGGATGCGGTCAATGAGCTGGTGAATATGATGCAGGCCCAGCGGCTTTTTCAGGCCAATACCAGCCTGCTGCAGATCCAGGACCGCTCCCTGGGGCTGGCCGTTACCAAAGTGGGAATGATTAGTTAACCTCTTGTTACAGGAAATGATATGACCATTACCGCCTTACATTCAGCCGCGACCGGGATGCGGGCGATGGACACCCAGTTGGATGTGATCGCCAACAACCTGGCCAATACCAATACCACCGGGTTTAAATCCTCCCGGGTGAACTTCGAGGACCTGTTTTATGAGGAGCGCCGCCAGCCCGGCGCGCTCAACAGCCTGGGACAGAGGACCAGCACGGGCTTGTTTGTGGGGCTGGGGACGCGGGTCTCCAACACCCAGCTCAATATGCAAACCGGTTCGCTGGAGAATACCGGCCGGCCGCTGGATGTGGCGATTATGGGAGAAGGCTTTTTCAAGGTCCAGACCTTTGACGGCATCGGGGGCGGAGAAGCCTATACCCGCGCCGGCAACCTGATGATCGATTCGGAAGGAAATCTGATCTTAGGGACCGCCGATAGCCCCCTGCTGGAGCCGCAGATCAATTTTCCGGCGGGAACGGACCCCAGCACGGTGACGATTATGGGGGACGGACGTATTTCCGCGATGGTGGACGGGCAGTCGCAGGAGATCGGCCAGCTTGAATTGTACAAGTTTCAGAATCCCAACGGCCTGCGCTGCCAAGGCAGTAATCTCTACACCGAGACGGAGGCCAGCGGCGCGGTCCTCACCGGCATTCCGGGCGATGAGGGCTTTGGGACCCTGGCCCAGAATTTCCTGGAGGCCAGCAATGTGGATGCCGTCCGGGAACTGACGAATATGATACGGACCCAGCGGTATTTCGAGCTGAACTCGCAGACCATCAAGGCGGCCGATCAGAATATGCAGGTGGTCAGCCGGTTACGAAGCTAAAGGATTGACACAAATCCATGAAAACCAGACCCTATAATATCCGAATCGCGATTCTGCTGTTGGCAGGGCTTTCCCTGGGGCAGCCGGCCCCGGCCGGCGAAGCGGAAATCCGCATTCGTCCGGCGGCGGCGGTCCGGCCCGGGGCGGTTTGTCTGCAGGAGATAGCCGATATCCAGTGCGAAAACCAGGAGTTGCAAGACCGCCTGGCCAATCTGATTATTGCCGGGCAGCAGCCGGACGGCGGGGAGCTGGTTTTGGGAACGCTGGAAATTACCGCCGCTCTGGCGCAGGCCCAAATCCATCCGGCTGGAATCGATATTTATGGTGCGAGCCAGTGCCGGGTGAAAACGAATTGTGCGGAACAAACCGCTGATCTGCCCCCCAGCCCGCTGACACCGCAAAAGGAATCTGCGGTTCTTTCCATACCGGAATCCATTCTATCCGAGTTGTCTTCCCAGGAGCCGAATGACGATATAGCGGGAATCACTTTATCCGATCAATTGACAGACACGGTGGCGCAGATGATGGATCTGGATACGGCGTCTTTGAAAATCGAGTGGCAGTGCAAGGATCCGTCCTGGCTCCAGCAGCCGGCCGCGGGAGACCGTTTTAAAATCGTGCCTCTCTCCCCCATTCGGCTGGGCCAGGTCCAGTTTGCCGTAACCGATTTGAGCCTCCGGGAACCGGAAAACCGCCGGCAGGGGGACCCGGGCCGTTGCAAGGTCTCCGGGAAGGTGGAGTTTTTGTGTGAATCGGTGGTGGCGGCTCAGGCGCTGCGGCCGGGTCAGGTGATTACCCCGGAGATGGTCAAACGGATGCCGCGGCGGGTTACCAGTTTCCGGGAGGTCGGGATCACGGACCTGGACTATGTCGTGGGGCAGGAAGTGGCCCGGGCTGCCGGCGAAAATGAGCTGGTGCTGCCGGGGATGATCCGCAAGGTGCAACTGGTCAAACGAAATGAATATGTCGATGTGATTGCCAAAGTGGGGCAGGTGGAAATCCGCCAGCGGTGCAAGGCCCTGGCCGGCGGAGCGTACGGCGATGTCATTCTGGCTCGGGATGAAAACAACAAGCGGACCGTGCAGGGCCGGATTACGGCCGCCCGGCAGGTGACCGTGATGGAAGAATCCGTCCCTGAAAAAGAAGTTCTGCTCAGTAAAGATTTTATCAGTTCGGCGTCCGAGAAACGCTATCAGGAGAATTGATGCGTATCGTTCGATCTATTTACATCTGCTGGTTTTTGCTGCTGATGGCCGGCCCGGCGCCGGCGGGGCACGGCAACAGCCTTTTTGTCCGTGCCGAAGAAGATAAGCAGAACAGCACTCTGCGGCAGCAGGGGATGAAAACCGATGCCAACGGCAGGACGCAGAGCGCCGCGGAAACGGCGTCCAGCCGGCCGAACGCCTCCCGGCGCACCCCGATTCTGAAAGCAAGCTGGATCACGGTGGCCGAACCCAGCCCCAAAGATTTCCGCGTGCACGATCTGATTACCATTCTGGTCAATGAAGTCAGCAAAAACTCGACCAAGGCGGATACCAAGGCCGAGCGGGAATACACCGTGGATTCGAAGCTGCAAGACTGGATTTCGCTGTCCGGATTGAATCTGCGGCCCGACAAACAAAGCCACGGGGACCCGAAAGTCGGATTTTCGTATGACCGGGAATTTGAAGGCAAAGGCGATATCAAACGCGAAGATTCTCTGACCGCCCGGATCCAGGCCCAGGTCCTGGATGTGCTGCCCAACGGCACGCTGCTGCTGGAGGCGACCAAAAAAGTCATCATCGATGAAGAAGAGACCACCATTGTTTTAAGCGGGATCTGCCGCAGCAAGGATGTGGGCATTGACAACACGATCCTTTCCTCCCAGTTGGCGGATCTGAATCTGCGGAAATCTCATAAAGGTGTGGCCCGCGATGCCACCAAGCGCGGGCTGCTGTCCGGGCTGGTGGATTGGCTGGGAATTTTTTAAAACAGGATACCGATGAATCCGATACCCATGACACAGAAAATCCTTGCGAAGCGGCGGCGGGCCGTTCTCCTGGCCGTTCTGGCGAGCTGGCTGGCGTGTGAGCCGGTGGGGGGCCTGACCCGCATCCGCGATATTGCCCGCCCGCTGGGCGAGCGGATCAACAAGCTGCACGGGGCGGGCCTGGTGGTGGGGCTGAATGGAACCGGGGACGGCGGTGATTCCCTCATTATGACCCGCCCGCTGGAAGTCTATTTGCGGAATATGGGCAATCCGATTTCCAGCGAGGAGCTGAAAAAAGCGAAAAATATCGCCTATGTGCATGTCACTGCGGAACTGGACCGCAGCGGGGTTCGCAACGGCGATCTGATTGACGTCCAGGTCTCCAGCATGGGCAGCGCCAAGAGCCTGGCCGGCGGCCAGCTCATCGTAACCGCGCTGCGGAGCATGAACCTGGAGGACGAAAATGTCTATGCGATCGCCCAGGGGCCGGTCGAAATCCTGAATGCGGAAACGCCGACGGTCGGGGTCATCAAAGGCGGGGCCGTCGTGGAATATGATTTTCTGCACCAGTATGTCGAGTATGACCTGGAAGGCCGGGCGGTGTTCACCCTGGTGCTGGATGCGGATCAGGCGGATTTCCAAACCGCCAAGGCGGTCGAAATGATCATCAACGAAGAAACCGCCCTGCCGGGCGAAGAGCTGGCGGCAGGCCAGACGGCCTTTGCCCTGGACGCGAAAAACATTCGGGTGGTAATTCCCGAAAAACAGGCCCGGCATCCGTCCCTGTTCATCGCCCGGGTGCTGAATCTCCCGGTGGACCTGCCGGAACCGGAGGCGACGGTCTTCATCAACGAACGGACGGGGACCATTGCCATCACCGGCAATGTGGAAATTGCACCGGTCACGGTCCATGTGAACGGCCTGCAGATTACCATGATGAATCCCGCCGCGCAAAACAGCCCGGCGGCCCGGTCCTCCGAATGGACCACGTTTGATACCACCCAAAGCGACGGCATCAAAATCAGCGACTTGACCGATGCCCTCGATCGATTGAATGTCCCGGCCCGGGAGAAAATCCGGGCGATCTATGCGATCCATCAGGCCGGGGCTTTGCGCGCGAGGATAGTAAAGGAATGACCACAACCCTGACCGATATCAGCCGGATCACTCCGGAGCTGCGCCAGAAGGCCAATGAATTTGTGAATATGGCTTTCTGGGGAACGATGTTACGCGAGTTTCGCCAGGCGAGTGAGCCGACGATACTGGATGGCGGGCCGGGCCGCGAAACCTTTACCCAGTTGCTGGACATGGAAATCGTCAAACGCATCAGTACGCGGGGAGAAACGCCCCTGGCGGAGGCGCTGCTGAAACAACTGGGCGGATCGCGGTACGCCGTCCGGGACCTGCAATCCCCGGCGCCCCTGGCAGAGGCGGCCGCCGCCCTGAGATGGCGAGGAAATACCAATGACTAGAACAGTGGAAATCGTATTAACCGCGCTGCAGGAAGAGCTGCAGTGGCAGCAGGATCTGGCGGCGGTTCTGGATCAAAAACTCGAGGCGATGAAGCAGTATGATATCACCCGGCTGGAAGCACTGACCCAGACGGAGCAGCGGCTGCTGGAAGGGATCCGGCTGCATGCGGTCAAACGCAACACGGCCGTGCATCAGGCCCTGCGGGAATTGCTGCCGAAACAGAAAAGCCGGCGGCTGAGCGCCCGGGAACTGGCCCAGGCGCTGAGCGAACCCCTGCGGAGCCGGTTGCTGGTGCTGACGGGAATGCTGCGGGAGGCGGCGGAAAAAGTCCAGCGGCTCAACCGCATCAATGCCCAGGTAACCCGGAAGATGCTGGGGCATCTGGATCATATTTTCCGGGTGATTACAACAACCGGTTCCGATATCGGTCTGTACAGCCGGGTCGGGAAAAAGACATCCGGCGAGCAGAAACGGCTGGTGGATGCCATTGCGTAAACCGGAAAAAGGATGAAACAATTATGGTATTAATTAACGGAGCATTGCAAATCGGCCGATCGGCGATCAGCGCATCGCAGGCGGCCCTGTCGGTAACCGGCAACAATATGGCCAATGCGGCCACCCCCGGCTATTCCCGGCAGACGGTGCATCTGGCTCCCACGCAATATACCGAAGTGGTACCCGGGAAATATACCGGGACCGGTGTTGCGATCCTGGAAATCCGCCGGCAGGTGGATGAGGCCCTGAACGGCCGGATTCGCACGGCCGTGGGCGATTCGGCCAGCTATCTGGTGGAGCAGCAGGCCATGACACGGGTGGAAGCGACTTTCAACGAACTGACGGAGGAGGACCTCTCCAGCCGCCTGAACGAGTATTTCAAGGCCTGGTCCGCGCTGCAGAATCAGCCCCAGGATACCGCCTCCCGCAGTGTGGTTTTGCAGGAAGGCGACAGCCTGACGAATTTTATGCGGGAACTGCGGGGCCAGATTCAAAGCATTCAGGGGGACCTGGATTCCCAGGTCCGGTTCCAGGTGGAGGAAGCCGATGCCCTGGCGGACCAGATTGCGGCCCTGAATCAGCAGGTGGTGGCCTCGGAAGCGGGCCGGTCCGGTTCGGCCGCCGCGCTGCGGGACCAGCGGGACGATCTGCTCAAACAGTTGAGCGAATTAATCAATTGTACGGCCCGGGAAGTGGAAGGCGGGGCGGTCAATGTATTCATCGGCAACGAGCCGATCATCCAGTATTCGGCCAATCGCGGCCTGTCCTATCGGGAACGGGAAGACCTCAACGGCAACTGGCTCTCGGAAGTGGTGTTTACGGACAACGAACAGGCGGTCGATCTGGCCAGCGGGAAAATCCACGGCCTGATTACCGCCCGCGATACCCGGCTGGGAACCATCCTGAATCAGGTGGACCAGTGGAGCTCGGCCCTGATTCTGGAAATCAACCAACTGCATTCCCTGGGACAGGGGCTGGA
>JAKJEP010000002.1:0-8899 GCA_022705365.1 Planctomycetota bacterium
GGCAGTTCCAGTCTGCGTCAGCTCGATGTTCTGGATGTAATCGACCAGGACATAACCGCCTTTGTGGTGTACTGGCCCCAGGAAGAAGGCGTTTCGGACTGGAAAGAAATGTATGCCAGGCGGCACGGGGCTGACTGTGTGTATTGGGGCGGCATCGCCACCGCCTTGAATCCGCGGCTCTATTACACCGCCTACCGCGAGAACGGCATCCGCCTGGGCGGCAATGACCGCCTGCCCCTGGTGCTTACCGCCCATCAGAATGAATATGATCCCCGCCCACGCTTCCAGGGCTATATTGCCGAGGTCCTGGTCTTCGCCCGCACCTGGACTCCGGACGACCCCTATTTTCAGGCCGTAGAGAAGTACCTGCACGAAAAATATTTTTCAGCCCCCGGTAGTGAAACGGGTACTCCCGTCGTACCGTGGTACGATCCGCAAGCAGCGGCCATTGCCCAGCCGGCAAAGACCAGGGAAAAACCGGTGGATAAAAACCGGGTGCCGAAAGACAGGGATAACCAGATATCGTTGAAGCAAGTAAGCGTATTTTCGCTGACGAATCAGCAGAATCCCTCCCAAACCGAATACGCGGCAGGAGATATCATGCTGCCGTTCTCCTATACGGCGACCGTTTCGGAAACGCCCCGCCCGCCCTGCCTGGATTTCCCCGGCCAGCACAATCCCGACTGCTGCCATGCCTTCATCCGCATCGACGGCGAGCTGTGGATGTTCCGCATCGACTGGATTGTGGAGAAGGGCCGCTGTGCCCGCTGGCGGGGGCCGGATATCGACCACATGGAAAAAGCCGAAGACGGCATCTACCCGCCGGAAACCGGCCTGGGCTGGTTTCTGGGCGGGATGTGGTTCGACCCTTCAGAGCGGAAATTGTATTCCCCCCTGCATGTCGAACAGGAAGGCAGCGACCGGTTCCATCCGGCGGGCGGCTGGTCTTCGCGCAAAATCGCTCTGGCCACCAGCACTGACAAGGGAAAAACCTGGAAATATGAGGGGGATATCATCACCCCGGAAACCTACTTCTTCAATCGGGAATATTATAAATTCTCCGGGGCCTACTACGGCAACGGCGTCTGCGATTTCGGCTACTATGCCGACCTCCGCAACGGCTATTTTTACATCTTTCCGGAAGAAAGCTGGTATATCAAGGGGCAATGGGGCGCTCTTTGGGGCGTTCGCGCGGCCCGCAGCGCCATAGCCGATAAAATGGCCCCCGGCACCTGGAGCTATTTTTACGACGGCAACTGGGACGAACCGGCCTTGGCCGGCCGCTCCACCCTGGTGGCCCCCAGCCACTTCTGGGGCGTTATCTACAGCGAGTACCTGGACCAATACCTCTGTGTCTTTCCCTCCAATAAAGATCCCTGGGGCGGCCCCTACGCCCACAATGTGGACGGCGTGATGATCGGCGCCTGCAGCGACCTGGCCAAACAGGACTGGGTCTGGGGCTATTGCCCCGAAGCGATGTTCGGCTTCATGAAACTGTTCAATGAAGCCGGTACGGATGTAAACACCTGCGGCCAAACCTTCCGGCATTACGGCTATTTCGCCGACAATACCTTCCGCCGCGTGGACTTCACCCTGAAAAAGGAACCCATAAAAACCAGCAACTGGACGCCCCGCTATTCCTTCGAACCGCATCCGGAATCGTCCGATCCCATTATCGGCCGGAAAACCAAAATAGTCGGCTCGTCCAGCACGGAAATGAAATATTCCGGCAGTTGGGCGGAGAAAAATGAACCGGAGTCCTACCAGGGAAAGGTCCGGGAAAGCAATACGCCCGGCAGCAGCCTGGCCTTCTCGTTCCCCGGTCCGGATATCTACTGGCGGGCGGTGCGCAGCCTGGCCGGCGGCAAAGCCGATGTGTATATCGACGATGTCCTGCGGAAAACCGTCGATTGTTTCAGCCCCCGGAGCACCTCGCACGAAGTTTTTGTCTATCTCAAGACCGGACTGGCGCCGGATGTCATGCATACGATCCGGATCGTCGTCAGGGACGATAAAAATCCCGGCTCCCAGGGCCAGGCCATCGGTCATATCGCCTTTGAATATACCGCGGAAAGCTACCGGGCTTCCGCCGGTTTCTGCAGCCTGATGGGAAAGAACAACTGGTATTATCAGCAGAAAAAAGACGCCGCCTGCAGCGATCTGCGTTTCATTCCCAGTGATGACGTTTTTACCAAAGACTGGCTGGGCGAAGGGAACTGCCGCATCGGCAGTAATTATCAGATCCCGGATCGACTGGCCGAATCGGTCCGGAAATGGCTTGCCCCGCACGGCGGCGTCATCCGCGTGGAAGGAACGGCGGTTCTGCCGGCTGGTGCCAATGGAGAAACATATGCCAACCTACTCCATAATGCGGATGAAATTTGGCAGGCGGCCCCTTTCACGCCGCCGCAGCCGGCCAGCCATGATCTGACAGTCACCGTCCGGCAGGGTGACGCCATCTGTTTTGTGGTGGGAACCCGTTCCGCCGGTGGGGAAAAGGAATCCGTAACCGGCGGTGTGGAAGCCGAACGAGCCGGCCAGCCAAAATATAGCCCTCGGTAAGTACGCCCGCTCCAAGATACTGGCCTATGCCTATCAACCGTTTAACGCGGTGGATGGCGACCCGGAAACGTATTTTGCCATCTATGCCGATGACAAAATAGCTGCCGGCGACGATTGGCTCATGGTCGATCTGGAGAAAAAATACCGAATCGATCGCTATGTGCTGATCTCGACTCCTCCGGTTCCCGCCTGGCGGCCGGAAACCTTTACCCTCCAGAAAAGCGATGACGGCTTCACCTGGACGGACGTCGAATCGGTCACCACAAACCAAAATCCGAAGCTGGAACGGCAGACCCCCCCCTTCACCGCCCGTTATGTAAGGCTCTATCTGCCCCACGGCAAGCCGTTTTTCATTACGGAATTTGAACTTTACTATACAGAAACTAAGTAGTTATACCGAATTAATAGATAGGTATCAGGCCCTTAGTCTTTTGCCGAAGGCTGATTTTTATAACATCCGGGGATTGATTATTGATATAACTCGTTTTGGCAAAAGCAAATAAATAAGTTTCCTTTTTATTCGGAATTTGATATAATATTCTATGAATGCCAATGAAATGTCTTTAGCTGGAGTTTTGTGGGAGTTTGGATGATGGCCGCGAAATATTATCCCTCACGTGAAATCAGCCATATTGTGGAACAGCGGATGCGCGAATGGGAGATCGCCCGGGATCAGCAGCGCAAAGCGGAACAACTGCGTCTGGCGGAAAGCAATATCAACATTGACTATATCACCATCAGTCGGGAACTGGGCAGCGGCGGGGAAACCATCGCCGGGGAACTGGCCTCCTTGCTGGGTTGGCAGCTCTACGATCAGGAAATTCTCGACTTTATGTCGGAGGATATGAATGTTCATAAAAGTCTGCTGGAATCGGCCGATGAGCATACCATCGGCTGGGTGGAGGAATGGCTGGGGCCGGTTTTCACCCGCAAGGCCGGCATCGAGCAGCTTACCTATTACCGGCACTTGATTCATGTACTGATGGTAATTGCCAAACATGGCCAGGCGATTATTGTCGGTCGGGCCGCCGGACTGGTACTGCCCCGCCAGAATGGCCTCTCGGTCCGGGTTACCGCCTCGTTGGAACAGCGGGTCAAAAATTATGCCCGGGAAAATGAAATATCTGAAGCAGAAGCGTTTTCCATAGTTGAAAAATCGGATCGTACCCAGAAATCCTTTGTGAGAAGTTTCGTCAATCAGGATGTCACGGATGCCAAACACTATGACATCACTATCAACACCGCGAAATTTACCCCCCATTCGGCGGCCAAACTAATCTGGCGCTGCCTCGACCAGCGGCCGGCTCCGAAAGATTCTAAATAAATTCTTACCCTTTTGAACAGGAACCTATGATGAGAAACACCCACCGTTGTTACTCCATCGTATTGTCATATCTGATTGTATTTTTATTGTTTGTTCCTCGGACAGGTTTGGCGAATCCGAACATTTATAAGGTGGATTCCATGAATTGGATCGATGCCCTCGACACGTGGCATCCGGTTGGCCGAACGGATCTCAAGGTATACTGGAGCGGGTGGTATCAGCCTCTGGGAAACAGTCCCTGCCTGAATGCGGCGATCACCGTCAGCAAGGCCGGGCAGATGGTACATGGGATCGAACGCCGGGATTTGAATCTGCCGCTGCCGCAGGCGGTCCGCTTTAGGGTCTGGGCGGGAGGTTCTCATCTCTGGGTGGTTTTGGGAGATAAGGCCGGACGGCAGATCAGCAGTCTCCTGCCGTTACCGGGTGTGGTGCCGCTAAACTGGTCGCAGATTGAAATCCCGTTGTCACAAACCGTTCCCTTTGGAATTGGTGCGGAGACAATTACCGACCTGGACAGCATAGCGATTCTTACCCAGGAATCCAGCGAGTTTCCCTTTCCCGGCCCGTATCCGTTTTATTTTGCAAACTTGGAAGCGGTTTATCCGGAAGGAGTAGGCCCGCAGAACAAAATTTTCACCCGTTCCGACCTGGAAGCCCTATTGGCCCCGCTGCCGGAAAACATCAAAAAGATCGATGAATTGCTCGAGGCTGCCAAAACCAAAGGAATGGATGTGCGGTATCCGCTGGTCAGCCGGACGGTATTGCAGCGGTACCAAACGGAAGTGTTCGATATGTTTCGGGACGACCATCCCGAACATGCCCGGCGCACCGGAGAATTTCTGCTCGAATGTGCCGGTCGAACCCAGCAGGAATTGGAAAATTTGCTGGAAAATCCTGATTTTCTCCCGCGGGTACCGGAAATTTCTCTGGAAAACCTTACCTGCCGGGATGGTTCGTATTTCAGCGGCGACCGGCCGGTATTTTTCGCGGGAGTTTGCGGCTGGTTCAACCGTGGACAATTCCCTCAACTGTCCGCCATGGGTTACACCTGTTTAAGTATCGAACTGGGTCCTACCGCCACTCTTCCCAGCGAAAATGAGATCAATCCCCACGGGGCGGACGGCATCCTGGACGTAATGAATGCGGCCCGGGAAAACCATATGGTGTGTGATCTGCTGGTATCCCCGCATTACTTTCCCGACTGGGCGCGGCAGAAATGGCCCTCCACCGATGCAACCGGCTGGCGCACGAAAACGAACAATTTCATGCCCTGGACGATTACCGATCCGCATTTTCGCGCGGTAATCGCCAAACATCTTTCGGTTCTGATTCCCCTGGTACGGGAACATCCCGCCCTGATCAGCTATGATTTGATTAACGAGGCCTGGTACCGGCTGATTCCGGATTTCCCCGCGGAGATGTGGCAGAAGTATCAGCAGGAACACCCGGACCTGGAACGCTGGCTGGCACTGGGTAAGATGGGAACCGATTCCGTTACGGAATTTCTGCAATGGTTCGTTGCGGAGCTGCATAAATATGACACTGCCCACCCGGTTCAGATCAAGGCAATTAGCACCCAGGAAGTTCTCAACGTGGATCGCGAGGCCATCGGCGATATTCTCACCGCCAACGGGATGGATGCCATGCCCTCCTGGCCGGACTGGACGGGGCGGCTGGCGGCGGACTTCACCTGGCCGTTTTTGCGTCATGACTATTACCGCACGTTACAGCCGGATCATCCGATTCTCGATGGGGAATATCATATCAGCGACGGACTGTTTCCCACCCCAGCTTCCTATTTTACCGCCGCCTTATGGGGGCTGGTTTTGCATGGCCGCGATATGACCTCCTGCTGGGTGTTTGACCGAGTGGATGATGTCAGCCTGTATTGGCACGCCAACGGCGTAGAGGCACTGGGCCGCTGTGCTCTGGATTTCCTGCGGCTGGGGCCCCAGATTCAGGCCTTTCAGCGCCAGCATGGCCCCATCGCCCTTTTCTTCGGCGGTGTTCACATCGAGGATGCCTATCAGGCCTGCCTCTTCCAGGACCTGGATATCGCCGTAGTAACGGAAAAGCGAATATTGGGCGGCGCCCTGGCGGATTACCAGTTATTGGTGATCCCGGAAGGAACACAGCTTAGCCCGGAGATGGAACAGCGTCTATCCGCCTTTGAAAAAACCGGCGGCACGATATTCCATTGCCCGCCGGATAAAACTCCAATGGAACTCTGGAAAATGGTGTACGATACGAAAACCGCTCTTAAACTCTCCCCGCTGGTAAGTGTGGAGCAATGGGGAATCGAAGTCCGCAGTGTTAGCGCAGGAGAGCGTAAATTATTTTATGTACTGAACCATTCGCGAAAACCGGCACAAATCCGTTGCCGATCCGCCTGGAATCTCACGAATGCCGTAAACCTGATTACCGGGAAGAGCCTCGGGGCGGAAACGATGAAGTTGCAGCCGCTGGAGATTCGCCTGATCGAAGTACGATAAGGTTACAGGATAGTCCGGCTGCGGGAGCGGCCGTCGCGGAGTTTGGGACCGTTGCTGAGATGCCCGCTCATCGCCAGCTTGCGGTACGGGGCCATGGGATCGTAAAAGCGTTGCCGCAAATCCACGGTATTGAACATAATACCGGCCTGATGAAATCTCAACTGCTGTAAGATTTTTCCGTCCGGTTGGATAAAGCAGGAAGGATAGGCACTATAATAGGCGCTGGAATTGGCCATGCTCACCCAGAAATAATCCGTGGCGGCCCGGCACTGCATGGATTGCCGCATAATATCCGTGTGAACGGTGCGGCCGGATTGCCGGGCATTGTGAAATGACTGAAAAATACAATCCACCTTCTGTTTTCGCAATTCCCGGTATAATTCCGGAAACCGCACATCGAAGCAGATCAGCAGCGAACATTTCACCCCGTTGATGGTAAAAAACACAAAATGATTACCCGGCGAATAATGGGCCATGTCCCGTTCCATACAGAATCGCTTGTCATAACGATTGACTATCTTGCCGGCTGGGCTGATCAGATAAAGACAGTTGTGCGGCTTGTGCAGCCCGGTGAGCCGATGGGTGCTGCCTAGCACCACCCAGAGCCGTAATTTTTCTGCCAATGCCAGGATTTGCTCCGTTTCCTGCCGCAAAAGTCCCCAGTCGATGGTGCCGGTCGATTCGATATCCGCCCCCGCATAGCCGCTCAGGGCGCATTCCGAAAAATGCACGATATCCGCCCGCCCGCGTTTGGCCTGCTGCATAAATTGGCGGATCATCGCCCCATTCCGCCTGATCGAAGCGCCAACCGCAAACTGACAGGTCGCTATGGTTATTTTTCCCTGGCTCATTCCACTTCCCATGTGTGCATCAATTGACCAGAAACTGTTCGATCCGGGCGGCAAATCCTTTGCTTTTTTCGTTCTTTTGATCCGTGATACGGATGGTGATTTCGTGGTCGCCGGTTGGCAAATCGGTCGCTAGCATATACGCCCAGGGGATATGCAGATAATCACTCCAGAAGGTAAATTGATCCAGCTTTTGAAACGGCTGGCCATCAATACTGAATTCAATGATCCCCACGTCCGGTCCCGCCACCTCCAGCAGGCCGATGGCGGTACCGGTAAATTTGAGTTTCAAGGTTGCACCCGGTTCTTTAGCCTCCAGGGCGGGTACCTGCTTCAAATCGACAAACCGCCCCCGGCTGTAATTCAATGGGTCCAGGGGGGCAGGCATGGAATGATTTCGTATGGGGAATTCGGCCGGCAGCGGATTTCCCCAGATCATATCCAGCGTTCGCCCCACCGCATCGGCATAGATCTGACAGCCCAGGGGAGCCGGATGCACCCCATCGCCGGAAAACTGGGCCGGCTCAAACTCACCGGCATTCATCCGGTCAGTCACTTCCTGAGCCAGGTCAATGCTGATAATGCCATAATGCCGCATCACTTTTTCGTGGGCCGCGATCACCGCCGGTGTTTTTTCCCGACTGATATCCTCCCGTTTCGCCGGATCATAAAAGTACAGTACGATAATCTCCATCGTCGGATTATAGTCCCGCGCCTGGCGGATAATACCCTCCATGCCGCGAATACTATCCGTTTCACTCCGTCCATTGCCGGAATCGTTCACCGCAAATTCGATAAAAAACAAATCGACCCATCCTTTGCCCAGAACATCGCTGCCCAAACGAAACGCACCCAGCGTCGAGTCGGTGGAGGCAATCCCGGCATTGATAAAATCGAATTTCGTTTCCGGAAACCGCTGCTGCAGGGCCTGGCAGATCAGCGGCCGGTATCCTTCCGCCTCCGTAATCGAACCGCCCATAAACGCCACCCGCCCCATCTTATCTCGTTCAAAGCGAATCCTCGCATTCGTTAGTCCGCTTCGAATATGATAGGCAGCCTCAATTTTCCGCTCATGCCCCAGCGTATGGACCAGGATAAAGTCCACAATCGGCAGGGGATCCTGCAAACTGTGCGGATGATGCCCCACCCCCGGTTTGGAAATAACCGTGATAGGGCCGCCGAGCTCCTGGTACCGCTTTTCCAGAATACGGGTATTCTCCTCCATCGGCACTACTTCATCCGCCTCCCCGCAGACATGCAGCAGCGGAACCCCCGCCCGCGCCAGGGGCGCCAGATTATCGATGGGATTGTACCGGTATGCCATCGCCTGCTCTTCCGTCAAGCCATACGCCTTCAGACACTGCTGCCAGTCCTCCGGGCTGCCGGCACTTTTCCCCTTCCCGCCAGGCCAGCTTTTAAAATCGCAGACCGGGGCATCCGCATAAATACAGGCCACCTTATCCGGATTGGCGGCAGCCCAGTTATACACAATCAGCCCGCCCCGGCTCATGCCTTCCAGGGCGGCCTTGGGTGCAAAACCATGTTCTTCAACCAAAAACCGGTAAAAGTGATTCCAGCGTTCTACTGCCGCGGGAGAACCGAAAAGCCCCGCCACGTCCGCATACACCAAATGAAATCCCCTCTCCAGCAGGGCGATATCCGTCTGCGGCTCG
>JAKJEP010000002.1:8931-39705 GCA_022705365.1 Planctomycetota bacterium
CCAGATCCAGGGCTTGCCCGCCGCGGTGACGGTGGGGGTAACGACACAACAGGCATAGTCTTTCAAACTAAAATCATATTTAGCAAAACCAAACCAGTTGGTTTTCGTTCCCGGAAACGGTTCTTCCACTGCCGGCAAAGCCGGCTTTTTATCGGTAAGAACCTCGCAAATCGTTTTGGCGATTAACCCGGCCCCGGTGACGTTGGGATGAACCTGGTCCGGAAACATCTCCGGCCGGCCGTTTAAAGCCGTATATAAATCAAGTATCGCAACCCCCGTTTCCCGGGCCGCCTGATCGATTAAGGGAATCACTTCCTCCCGGATTAGTTTATCGCTGATCCCCCACTGGCCGGGATAAGCAGGCACCGGATAACATGCAAAAATCCTGGGCCGGCTCACCAATCCGGAAAAATCCCCGATCATCTGCTTATAATCGTTCACAAACTCATCTTTATATTGCCAGTTTTGCGGTTTGGTATCATTGGTCCCCAGCTTGATAAGCACCACCCGCGGCTCATAAGCCAGCGCCTCCTGAAAAGCCGGTTCATTGCGATACGGGTAATCCCCCCGGTTTAGCAGCGTGCGCCCGCTGACGCCAAAATTGCGCACCTCCCAGCCTTCTCCCAGCATCCTGCCCAGTTGGGCCGGATACCCATTCTGCTGCGGATCATCTATCGTAGCACCAAAGGTAATACTATCCCCGATACATGCTACCCGAATGATTTGGCTGGCATCGGGTGTCTTGACGGTTTCCGCCTGGGCGGCACACATCCCCACCAGCAGCCATACCAGCCACAAAAAACTCCCCTTCCGAAAATACCTTTTCGTATCCCGCATATCTGCTGCTCCTGTTGTCAAGCGTTACCCTATTATCTTCCACGTGGACACCGCAATCGGCCCGTCAAACAACTCTTCCGCCTGCGCCGCCAGCTTCTGCAGATGCGGCGTCTTCATATGCTGATCCAGGGCCGCTTGGCTGGTCCAGTTCTCATAAAACAGAAAACGGGTTGGGTCTTTCGGGTCCTGATGCAGGACATAATCAATACAGCCCTTTTCCGCCCGCGTCGGGGCGATCAGCGACATCAGCACCTGCCGGGCCTGCTCTTCCTTGCCTTTTTTAGTCTTGAATTGTGCTGCCACGGTTAGTTTTTCCTGTAACATCGATTAAGCTCCTTTCTGGTTGTCGTACATAACAAGCCCAGTATAGAAATTCACTCACGCAACGCAAGGACCTATAATCTGATTCCCTTGCTTCATTTTCTGCAAGATATCCCTTTTCCAAAACCGAAACGTCTATAGCCCTTGAACCAAATTCGATTGGTCGGCTTGAAATGATGCATCCTATGTATCTTCATAACAAAGATTTACATCGGCCATATAGAGGCTGCCAGCCATCCCCTCGCTATGCAAAATCTCGTCCGGTTTAATCAATAAAACCCCCGTAAGACGTTTATTTCCAACCAATATATCCTCCTTATTTTACCGATAGTTACAAAGATGGCACCTGTTTGCCGGAACCTGGCTGAGTAAACATATATACGACCTCCAAATGAATGAATTATTACACAGGTAAAGGAACTGTAAACCATGAATGCAAACTGGCAGGATGAAAACTCACGATGGGACGAAATCGAATCCTCCCTTCGCAAAAAGGAAGACTTTTTGAAAAAAGTCCTGGATTCCCTGCTGGTGGGCGTCTTTGTCATGGATCCCAAAACTCACAAAATTGTGGATGTCAATCAGAAATGCGCGGAACTGGTGGGATTGCCCAGGGAAAAAATTATCGGGAATATCTGTCACGGATTCGTTTGTCCGGCGGATGTCGGCAAATGCCCGATCACCGATCTGGGGCAAACCGTGGATATGTCCGAACGGAAACTGCGGAAAGCCAACGGACAACTGATTCCTATTCTCAAGAGTGTAGCCACGATCGAATCGGAAAATCAAACCTATCTGATTGAAAGTTTCATTGATCTCACCAGCCAAAAACAGGCCGAAGCCCGCATCGCCGCCGAAACCGCCAAACTTTCCGCCATGATCTTCGGCATGGAAGAAGGGGTCGTATTTGCCGATTCCGAAAACCGGATCGTGGAGGCCAACTCCTATTTCTGCCGGATTGTCCACAAGGATCGGGACTGGATTATAGGCAAAAAACTGGAGGAACTGCATACCGGAAATATTCTGGAAAATGTCATGGCGAAGGTTGCGCAATTTCGCCAAAAATCCGATTCTTCCCCTTATATTATTCAACGTCCCTTAGGCGGAGCAGAATTAATTTTCCGTATGCAGCCGATCTATCGCGACGGTATCTATGACGGCGTACTCCTGAATGTCATCGATGTCAGCGAACTGGTCGCTTCCCGCAAACAGGCCGAATCGGCACGGATAGAGACCGAAAAGGCAAACACCCGGCTCCAAGAAGCCATCCGGGAAGCCAACTGCCTGGCGGAACAGGCAACTACCGCCAGCAAGGCCAAGAGCGCTTTTCTGGCCAACATGAGCCATGAAATCCGCACTCCCATGAATGCGATTATCGGCTTCAGCGATATGCTGGCCGGAGAAAATTTGTCCCCGCGGCAGATGGGGTATGTCGATACCATCAAAAATTCCGGGGAACATCTGCTCAGCCTGATTAATGACATCCTGGACTTTTCCAAAATAGAAGCGGGCAAACTGGATGTCGAAAAAGTCGAATATCCGCTGGAAAAAATCCTTACCAGCAGCGATTCCCTCCTGCGGCCGGCGGCCCTGCGAAAAGGACTGGACTTCCAAATCCTCCATCGAACCCAACTGCCCGCCCGGATCTGCACCGATCCGGTACGGGTCAACCAATGCCTGACCAACCTGGTCAATAACGCCATCAAGTTCACCGCCAAAGGATATGTGCATGTAATCGTTTCCCTGGAAACCGTAAATAATATCCCTTACATTCGTTTCGATGTGGAAGACTCCGGCATCGGCATTCCTGCGGACAAACGGGAGGTCATATTTCAATCCTTCACGCAGGCCGACATCAGCACCACCCGCCAATATGGCGGTACGGGACTGGGCCTGTCGATTACCAAACGGCTGGCAGAAATTCTGGGCGGCTGGCTTGCGGTAGAAAGCGAACCGGGCAAAGGGTCCGTGTTTTCCCTTTTCATCCCCGTCGGCCTGGACGTCACCTTGCAGCCGCTGCTGGGGGAAAAAACGATGGAAGAATATTCCCGGTGTACTCCCCTCCGGCAGGAAACCAGCTTGTATGGACAGATTCTGGTGGCTGAAGACAATCGGTCCAACCAGAAATTAATCGAAGCGGTTCTTCATAAAATGGGTCTGACCGTAACGCTGGTGGAAAATGGTCAAAAAGCCATAGAAGCTGTCGCGGCCCAAAAATTTGACCTGATCTTCATGGACATGCAGATGCCGGTGATGGGCGGGCTGGAGGCCACCCAGGCGATCCGTGCCCGCGAGGCGCGGCGTACCTGGGCGGCTGGCGGGCAGTGGCGCTCGACGCCGATCGTCGCGATGACGGCCCATGCAATGCAGGGCGACCGCGACCGTTGCCTGGCTTCCGGCATGGACGATTACATCGCCAAGCCGATCAAAAAGAAGTGGTACAGCAGGTTCTGAACCGCTGGAGCAAAGCCAGGAAAACCGATAGTACCCAGGAACCATTCACAGAAGACAAGGAGATTCAGCCCATGACGAAGGAAATGGACACGAAAGAGATATTCAATCCCGAACAGGTGCTAAAAATTCTGGACGGGGACGTAAAGGTTTTGCGGGAAATTACGAGCGTGTTTATCGACACGTCCGTTGGCGATTTGGAAGCCCTGCGGCAGGCAATCACCGCCGGCCAGCCGGAACAGGTTCAGCAGGAAGCCCATAAGTTAAAGGGCGCGGCCGCCAATATCGGCGCCGAGCGGGTGCGCGCTCTGGCCCTGGAAATGGAGCAAACCGCCCGGCAGGCGGATTTGGAGGGCCTGGGCCGGGTCTTTGACAGCCTGCAGGGGGAACTGGAACAATTCAAACAGTTGCTGGGCCGCTATGCGTGGGAATCGTTAAAATAGGAGAGTTTTCATGGCCAAGGTACTCATTGCGGACGATCATGCGGTCACACGAATGCTGCTGCAAAGCACGCTGGAAAAAAACGGCTATACCGTTCTGGCCGCCGAAGACGGGCAGCAGGCGTGGGATTATCTGAAGCGGGAACCGGACCTGCGGCTGGCGATTTTGGACTGGATGATGCCGGGCCTGAGCGGGGTGGAAATCTGCGGCCGGCTGGAAGAAGAACACCGGGCCAATCTGACCTATATCATTCTTTTGACCGCCAGGGAAGGCACCGAAAATATTGCGGCCGCGCTGCAGGCCGGGGCCAATGATTATGTGACCAAGCCGTTTCAAAAAGAAGAACTGCTGGCCCGGCTGAAGGTGGGGCAGCGCATGATCGACTTGCAGTCCCAGCTCACCCAGGCCCAGAAGCTGGAATCCATCGGCCAACTGGCGGCGGGCATTGCCCACGAAATCAATACACCGGCCCAGTATATCGGCGACAACATTCAGTTTATCATGGAAGCCGTGACGGACGGGAGAAAACTGATTGAAAAATATGTCGAGGTGGTGGAAGCCTGCCGCTCGCTTCCGGCCATCCGTCCGCTGATCGAGGAAATCGACGCCCTGGCCCGGGAGATCGACGCCGCGTTTCTGGCCGAAGAACTGCCCAAGGCCATCCAGCAGTCGCAGCAGGGTATCGAACACGTTTCCCATATCGTTCGTGCGATGAAAGAGTTTGCCCATCCGGGGACCCGCGGCAAGCAGGACCTGGACATCAACAAGGCGATTCAGAGTACCCTTACCATCTCCCGGAATAAATGGAAAGAGATTGCCGACCTGGAAACGGATCTGGACAATCATATGCCCCTGGTTTCCTGCTTTCCGATTGAACTGAACCAGGTGATCCTGGCCCTGATTCTCAACGCCGCCGATGCCGTCCGGGATGCCATCCGGCAGGACGGCCGGGAAAAGGGGCTGATTGCCATCCTTTCCCGGCAAAGCGGCGAGTATGCGGAAATCCGCATATCCGATACCGGCACGGGCATCCCGGAGGAAATCCGGGATAAAATTTTCAATCCGTTTTTTACCACCAAGGATATCGGCGTGGGAATGGGGCAGGGCCTGTCCATCTCCCATGCGATTGTGGCGGAAAAACATCAGGGAACGCTCACATTTGAGACCGAGGTGGGAAAAGGCACGACGTTTATCATCCGGCTGCCGCTGCAGCCGCAATCCGCGGGGCAGGAGAAGACGATCCTGGTATGAGTGACAGAAAAAGAATTCTTTTTGTGGACGATGAAGCCCGCATTCTGGAAGGCCTGCGGCGGATGCTGCGGGTGATGCGCAGCCAGTGGGATATGATGTTTGCCGGCAGCGCCGCGGAGGCACTGCAGGAACTGGAAACCAGACCGTATGACGTGATTGTTTCCGATATGCGCATGCCGGGCATGCACGGGGCCGACCTGCTGGAGAGCGTCAAACGAAAATATCCCCGGATGGTGCGGATCGCCCTTTCAGGCCAGACCTCCAAGGAGGAGGTGCTGCGCACCGTGGGGCCGGTCCATCAGTATCTGCCCAAGCCCTGCGATGCCGATACGCTCAAAGCCACCATCACCCGCGTCTGCTCGTTTCGGGAGATTCTGGTCAATCCCCGCCTGCAGGGACTGATTACCCAGTTGGAATCGCTACCCTGTATTTCGTCGTTTTATACCGAGCTGATCGAGGAGCTCCACTCGGACGATGCTTCCGTTCAGAAGGTCAGCGGGATTATTTCGCAGGATATCGGGATGACCGTGAAGGTCCTGCAGATGGTAAATTCCGCCTTTTTCGGGGTGCGCCAGCATGTCCAGAGCCTGGCCCAGGCGGTGACGCTGCTGGGGCTGGAAACGATCCGTTCGCTGGCACTCACGGCCAAGATTTTTTCCTGCTTTGAACCGGTTTCGCTGCAAAATTTTTCCATCCATTCGCTATGGCAGCATTGCGTGGAAATCGGGGAACACGCCAAGCGCATCGCCCGACTCGAAGAGGTCGATGACCTGATTGCCGATCATGCCCTCTTGTCCGGTATGCTGCATGATGTGGGCAAACTGATTTTTGCGACCCAGTTGCCGGAGGAATATGACCGGACCCTTGCGGCGGCCCGGGAACAACGGGTTCCACTCTTTGAAATGGAACGGGAACGAATCGGGGCCACCCATGCGGAAGTGGGCGCCTATCTGCTGGGCTTATGGGGTTTCAAGGAACCCATCATTGAAACTCTGGTATATCACCATACTCCGCAGGCCTCGCCGTATAAGGTCTTTTCGGTTTTAACCGCCGTATGCACCGCCAACCAGCTTTCTCTGGCAAACTCAGCCAGTCCGATGCCAACGCCGGAAAAATCCTATATCGAGTATCTGGAAGAATTGCATCTGTCGGACCGTCTGCCGTTCTGGCGGGAAGTGTGCCGGGGAAAATCCCCCGTCTCCTGCTGACGAAGAACCGCAATCCGGAAAGACGGCCGGCAGCGGATCGGAATCTACCTCTTTTGGTAGTAGCTGCCCGGCAGTTGTTTGACGACGCTTTTGAGCTGGAGAGAAATCACCGCGGCATTCACCTGCCCGGGCGAAAGATCGCTGGCGGCCATAATCTCATCGATATGGACCGGATGCTCCGCCAGACAGCCCAGCACCGCCGACTCCTGGCGGGTCAGGGGAATTTGCCCGGTCTCAAACAGGCTTGGCTCGTGCTGCCTTTCTTCCGCGGCAGAAACCTCGCCGGCATGATCCTTCAGAAGCCCGCCGACGATCCCCAGGGCATCCAGTATATCTGCCACGTTTTCCACCAGTTTGGCGCCATCTTTGATCAACTGATGCGGCCCGAAACTGCCCGGTGCATCCACCCGGCCCGGTACGGCCATGACCTCCCGATTCTGTTCCAGCGCCAGCCGGGTGGTAATCAGGGCGCCGCTGCGCGGCCGGGCTTCCACCAGAATCGTGCCCAGCGACAGGCCGGAGATAATCCGGTTCCGCGCCGGGAACGTGGTCGGCAGCGGCTCATACCGCAGCGGAAACTCGCTGACGATGGCTCCCGATCGGATGATTCTTTGGGCCAGGTCTTCATTTTCGGGCGGGTAGATTTTTTCCAGCCCGCAGCCCTGCACCGCAATGGTCCGGCCGTCGGCGGCGATGGCCCCGCGATGGGCGGCGGTGTCGATGCCCCGGGCCAGGCCCGACACAATCGTCACCCCGGCCGCCGCCAGCATGTGGCTCAGCCGCGCAGCCTGTTCCTGGCCGTACTGGCTGCAATTGCGCGAACCCACCACCGCCACCGCCAGTTGATCCGCCCGCGCCAGTTCGCCCAGCACATAGAGCACCTGCGGCGGGTCATCGATCTGTTTTAATAAGGCGGGATACCCCTGGCATTCGATGGTCAGAATCGTTACCCCCAGCTTTTCGGCCAGGTTCCATTCCGCCTCCACATCGACCTGGTCCCGGTTTTTGGCAATCATTTCCGCTTTCTTGTGCCCAATGCCCGGCACCGAGGCCAGCCGGCCCGGCCCGGCCGCAAGAATCGCATCCACACTGCCGAGTGCCTGCCGCAACTGCGTGAAGGTTTTGGACCCCAATCCGCCGGTCAGATGCAGATGGAGCCATTTCTTGAGTTCGTCCGGATTTTTCCGCTGTTGTTCCATAATTCCACCTCTGCCGCCCGAAACACCGGCCTACCGGGTCCCGGATTTATTTGGGACAATTTGATGATACAGTTCCAGCAGTTCGCGGGCATGACGGGTCATCGAAACCTGTTCATGCAGTTTGTCCTTCTGAATCGCCTGCTTCATTTGCCCCAGGTTCTGCCGGCTGCACAGCTGCAGCAGGGCCTGCGCCAGGGCTTCGATGTCATCGACGGATTCGACGATACAGCCGTATTTGCCCTCCCCGAGGAAATCACAGGCGCCGTTGAAACGGGTGGTAAGGGCGGGCTTGCCGGCGGCCAGACCTTCCAGCACCAGACGCGAGCAGGCATCGTTATAGCTGGGCAGGACCACGGCATCGCCCATCTGCAGGACGGCGGGCATGGACTGGGTGGCCCCGCAAAAAATGATACGCTCTCCCTGGCCCAGGCGATTGGACTGCCGCCAGTATTTTTCGTAGTCTTTGCTGCCGAACACCAGGATGCGAAAATCCCGGTGCGAGCTGCCCAGCCGCGGGGCCGCCAGTGAGGCCGCCTCGATCAGCGGGCCTAATCCCTTCAGGCGATAGTTCACCGCGGCAAAAATCAAGAGGAGAACATCCTGGTGTTTGGTATAAAGCCGGCGCAGGTTTTCGCCCTGCCGGCGTGCTTCCTGCGAAAGCAGGGAATCCGGCCGAATTCCGTTGCGGATAACCCGGATGCGATGATCGGCCAGATGATAACAGGTTTTGAACTGCTCCCTTACATACTGACTCAAGGCGGCAATGACCGGCCCGTGTTCTTCGCTGCAAAGGGACCGTTCCCTCTCGATTTGATACTGCCGCAGGCGGTTCAGGCCGGCGGTCGCCTGCTTGAAACAGGAAAGCCAGCGGCTGGAGTAGGATTGGGCGTGCCGACGGGCGCTGTAGAGGATGCTGCCGCCCCGGGGCTGATAGACATCCGCACCGCCGACCGGAATCATGCTGTGGACGATATCAAAATCGGATTGGGCCAGATACCCGGCCAGCACCGGCTCGAAGCTGCGCCGGCGCGACAGGCGGGTCATTCCCCGCAGCGGCAGAACGTGGAGGGCGAAGGGCACATTCGCCCCGTCGGAACCGGCAATCTGACCGGCGGCCACCGTAACCTGCACGCCCAGTTCGCTGAGGCAATATGCCAGCTCGAAGGTGGAACGTTCCGCCCCGCCGCGCTGCGTATCAAAATTTTCGGTTATGATAAGTACTTTCATGAGGTTGTCTGATTTCTCTTGCAACGGTTTGCTTCATGCCGAATCATCCGCCGGGTTTTTCGCTCCACCGCCCGGATGATTTTTTTATGGGAGCCGGTCAACTGGTGACATGAAAAATAAAAATGCAAAAAGCGCAGGATATCCGTCCGGCGGAACAGCGAACGGGATGAATAATAAAGCTGGGCCAGGTCCTTCACCTGCCAGCGCCGGCGGAAGAGGCGCGGCTGAATCACCCGCTGCAGATCAATCAGGCATAGCTTTTCTCCACCGGACACCGCCCGGCACAGGAAAATATGCGACAGATATAAATCCCGGTGATAGAAGCCGCTTTCGTGCAGGCGCCGAACCAAACCGGCTGCCTGTTCGATCAGCGTTCGCTCCTCCCGCAGCAGGGCATACTCCGGTTTTTTCTCCTGACGCCGCGGCAGGAGCCGCTCCAGCGCCTCGCCCTGCGGCAGTTCTTCCATCAGGACAAAACTGCGCCGCTCGCCCAGCCGGTTCCTCTGCCGCCCGACCGCAACGGGGCGGGGAACGGGAATGCCGTGTTCGGCCAATTGCATCGCCGCATAAAAATCGGAATCGGCGGCGGCGGTGTTTCGTTTTCCGGATACCCAGCGCCGCAGCGTCTGGCCCAGGGTGGGTTTGCCGTACCGCTTGAGATAAAGCACCACTTGGGTGCCGCGGCAGGGCAGTTCGATGCGAATCCGTTCCCGCCGGCCCAGGCCCGGCTTCTCCAGCCGCAAGCCCTGCTGAAAGGCAAATACCTCCTCCAGCGCGGCCAAATGATTTTGCACCAGTAAATCGCGATAGTCCTTATGGATCAGACCGCTGCCGTCCGCCAGCGGCATAAAAGATTCCGCATAAGGGGCATAATAGGTTCCGAAAATCGGCGCTGGTTTGGTGTCCCACGCCTGCCGTTCGAGCTGCGCCCGGGCCGCGGCGAGAACCTCGTCCACACGGATCTGCTGCAAACAGCGATGGTCCAGCAGGCAGGTGTCCTGCTGGCAGGGGCCGCACGGCACATCCAGACGCAGGCGGATTTCCCTGGGATAGCCGGTGGCCGTCCAGCGGGGATCGGTCGGGCCGAACAGCGTCACCAGCGGGACCTGAAACCCGGCGGCGATATGGCAGGGACCGGTATCGTTGCTGATGACCAGAGCACAGCGACGGATCAGCTCCTTGAAACCGCCCAGCGGCAGGCTTTCTTCGACCAGATTGAATACCGGCTTTTTGGCGCGGGAGAGAATTTGGGCGGCTATCTTTTTTTCCGTCTCGTTCGGGGCACAGGATACGATCACCGCATAGCCCTTCTCCGTCAGCCAATCCGCTACGGCAGCGAAGCGTTCCGCCGGCCACCACTTACTGCCCCCGAAGGCCCCGCCCGGCACCAGCATCACCAGCCGCCGCTGCGAGGCGATACCCCAGTGTTGCAACAAATCCTCTGTCTGCTGGCGGTCCTGCGGGCCGGTAAACAGTTCCAGGGGAAGGCCGTCGGAAAAATAATGTTCACCCGGTTCCCCGCCCACGACCTGTTCCATCAGATAGCCGTAGTAATCCAGCATGGACATCGGCGGAAAACGCCCCTGAATCCGGATCGGCGCTACGGCATCGGTTACTAAGAATCCCCGGCCATCCCGGTCATAGCCCAGCCGCCGCGGGATCCCCGCGGCAAAGGCCAGCGCGGCGCTGCGGAAGGAATTGGGCAGCAGGATCACCACATCAAATTGGAATTCCCGCAGCCACCGGGCAGCCGTCCCAAAGCCCCGCCAGCCGTTTTTTTCTACCGGCCAGGCCAGGCAGGCGTCCGACCAGGGATTGCCCCGCAGAATCTCGATCACCGTTGGATTGCCCAGCAGGGTAATGGTGCTATCCGGCCGCCGCCGGCGCAGATAACGCAGGGCCGGTCCGCTCAGGATCGCATCTCCCATCGGATCGGGAAGCATGACCAATATCTTTTTTGCCGCTTGCAGACCGTTCATACATAAAAACAAATCGCGGAGGATTCACTCCCTTCTTACTGTTTGTGCATAATCAGGAACGTCAGGGTCATCGTCTGAAAAACCATCGCCAGGGTCAGGCAGATCTGCACCAGTTCCTTCCGCGTTTCCGCCCCGCTGCCGAACCAGAAGGCCAGAATCAGACAAAGAAGCACGATCATCTGCACCAAGCCCGCCATCAGTTTCGGGATGGAAAACTCCGTAAACCCATGCTGGCGGTTCTGGTGTTTCAGCTCTCGCAGAATCTCCGACAGCAGAACCCGGGTATCCGCCGATTCATTCCCGGCGGGATCCTTCGGTTTCATTTTCTTCGCGGCCTCTTCCGAACCATGCACCGTTTTGATGCGGGCTTTCCGGCGGGCAATCTCCTGAGAACGAACCGATTCGCTGAGTATTGCCTCTTCCTCCTCCGAAGGATTTTTTTCCGTGCTTTCCATGGATTCCGGCCTGTTCTCTTCCGCCGGATAGGCCACCTCGAATGCTTCCGGTTCTTCTTGCGGTTCTGCCAGGGGGACAGGAACAGGGGGATGTAGTTCGGCACGTTCGGCGGGGAAAACCGGTTCCGGCGGCACCGTCCGCGGAGGGGAGGCCGGAAGATCCGCATAACGGACAATCAGGTTCGCCGCCTCCTTCAGATTGACGGCCTGGAAATCCGGCTGCGCGGCACCCCGCCGGACCAGGGGCGAGCCCCGGTTTTCCAGCAGAATGGTCCGGCAGCCGGCGCTGCGCCCCGCTTCGATGTCGCGGTCGTCATCGCCCACCACCCAGCTTTGCGCCAGATCGATATCCAGCTCCCGGGCGGCCAGCAGCAGCATTCCCGGCGCCGGCTTCCGCAGTTCGCTGTCCCGCCGGTACCGTTCCACCGCCCCTTCCGGATGATACGGGCAGTAATACATCTGATCCAGATACGCTCCCTTCTCCGCCAGCATCTGTTTCAGGTGGTCGTGTATTTCCAGCAGCTTTTTCTCGGTCAGCATCCCCCGGGCCACCGCCGACTGATTGGTAATCATCACCAGCAGGAATCCGCGGTCCTGGAGCAGGCGCAGGGCCGCCGGCGCGGTGGGCATCAACTGCACCTGGTTGAAATCCGTCAGATAATCGTACGGTTCGATGATCGTGCCGTCCCGGTCTAAAAATACCGCTCGATTGCTCATAGGGCCTGATCCGCCCCCTTCGTTTGATTCGTGTGCTGCTGGATCACTTTTTCGATAATGTTGGTGGTGCTTCGCCCGGCAAAGAGCGGCATGAGTTTCACCACCCCACCGTGCTGCTCCACCCACTCCTGCCCGACCACCGCGCCCGTCCAGTCGGAACCCTTGACCAATACATCAGGGGACACTTTTTGAATCAGGTGCAGCGGGTCCGGCGTGTCAAAAATGACGATATAATCCACCGCCTCCAGCGCCGAAAGCAGGGCGGCCCGGTCATGCTCTTTTACGATCGGGCGGGTCGGCCCCTTGAGGGAGCTGACCGACCGGTCGCTGTTAATCGCCACCACCAGAATATCCCCCTGCTCCTTGGCAAAATTCAACAAGTTGATGTGCCCCGGATGCAGAATATCGAAACAGCCGTTGGTGAACACGATCTTCAGCTTCTGCTGGCGGTGCCATTGCAGTTCCCCCAGCAGGGCTTCTATGGAACGCAGCTTGCCGGCCTTGGCCCGCCGCTGCTGGGACAGTTCCGCGATGATTTCCTCGCGGCTGATCCCGACGCTGCCGAACCGCTCCACCTCCAGTCCGCCAGCCACGTTGCCCAGACAGACGATTTCTTTCAGGGCAGGAAGGGAGGCCTGGCGGTAGTGCCCGCCGACCAGATAGCCCAGCATTGCCAGCACCATATCGCCCGCCCCCGTGACATCATAGACGTTCCGCGCCCGGGTCGGGATCAGTTCGCCGCTGCCTTCCCCCGCCGTCTGCTGATACAAATACGAACCCTGTTTATCCAGCGTTACGATTACGTTCGAAATATTCAGATCCCGGGCGAGTTTTTCCGCCGCCGTCCGCCAGGACTCCTCGCCGTTGACTTCGATCCCCGTTGCCAGGGACAGTTCGCGGCGATTCGGCTTGATGGCCCAGCAGCCGGCATAGCGGCTGTAATCGCTGATTCGCGCCGGATCGATAATGGTCTTTTTCCCCTGTTGATTCGCCAGACGAATGATTTCCCGGCAAAATGCCGGGCACAGCACCCCCTTGTTATAATCTTCCAGACATACCACATCACACCAGGTGAGCAGCTTGTGAATATGCCTCAGAAGCTGACTGCGGATTTCCTCGCCGATGTCAAGGCTGCATTCCTCATCAATTCGCATCAACTGCTGGCGATGGCGATGCTGGGCCAGGCCGATGATGCGCTGCTTGGAAGTGGTGGGCCGGCCCTCCACCGCCAAGACTCCCTCCATATTGACCGAACCGGTTGCCTGGAGCAGGCTGCGGAGCTTCTCACCGTTGGCATCCCTGCCGACGATACCCACGCAGGCCACATCTGCGCCCAGTATGGCCAGATCGGCCGCTACCGACCCAGCCCCGCCCGGCCGGACCTGCCTTTCGGTCACGTTCATGACCATCACCGGTGCTTCCGGCGAAATTCGGTCGGTATCACCAAAGACATAATGGTCGATCATAAAATCCCCGACCAGCAGAATCCGGGGGGTTCCCACATCGTTGAATATATCCATTAATCGTTCGTACATAATCAGTTACCTATCGGATGACACTTCGTAAGCAACGAGAAAAATTCCTCACGCCCATCCATCAGAGCCAGCTCGATCCTCAGCCGATATAACTTCTCCAGTTTAGCTGACGCCGGTAAATCCCGCAGTTTTACCCAGTCTTTTTCGGTCGTTACCAGCCAATCGGCCTTTTCCCGGCTCTGCGCTTCCCGAAGATACGCACAGTCTTTATCGGTATAATGATGATGGTCGGCATAGCTAAACTCAGCCACCACCACCGCTCCCAACTGCCGTAAGGAACGGTAAAAAGAATCCGGATTACCGATGCCCGCAAAGGCGGCCACCCGCTTGCCCTGCAAAGACGCCACATCCAGCTCCTCACCGGTTGAGCTGGCCAATTTTACCGGTTGATGCCGGCTGGTGGCAATAAACTTTTTGTTTCTATCCTTATTATTTATCGGCTTTTGCAGAAATTGCTCCGCTTTTTCCCGAATCGCCTGCACCTCCGGCTGGGAAACCTGATCCTGGCGGGTCAGGACAATGACATCGGCCCGGCGCAACTGCTGGAGCGGTTCGCGCAGTAAACCACGCGGTAATAAGTGATTATAACCAAACGGACAGGTACAATCCAGCAAAACGATATCCAGGTCGCGGTGCAGCCGTCGATGCTGAAAACCATCATCCAAAACCAGCACCTCCGCCTGATGCTCCACTATGGCCCGCCGTCCGCCTCGTACCCGGTCGCTGTCCATGATGACGGGAACATCTGGCAGCGCCTCCCGTAAAAGCCGGATTTCATCGTTTTCCCGCCCCTTTCCCTGATAGCCCCGGCTGAGCAGTACGACCTTAACTCCCTGCTGCCGCAGATATTGGCAAATCACCATCACCATCGGTGTCTTGCCGGTACCGCCGGCGGTGAGGTTCCCCACACAGATGACCGGTACCGGTAAGCGGCTGACAGGCAGCCAGCCGCGATCATACATCCAATTACGCAGCCCAACCATAGAGCCATAAACCGGTGCACATATACCCCCCAGCAATCCTCGCAACAGGACGGCCGCCGGGTCTTGCGCTGCCCCGCTGAGGATCGACCTACATCTTGGCGATAATTGCATCGGCCATCTCACTTGTGCCGACAGCCGTCGGGTCGTCGCGGTTGGGCTTCAGGTCATAGGTGACATCCCGGCCTTCGGCGATGACGGCGGCTACCGCGTGTTCCAGTTTATCCGCTTCGGCTCGTAAGTTCAAGTGGCGCAGCATCATAACGGCAGAAAGAATCAGTGCTGTGGGATTGACTTTGTTCAGACCTTTGTATTTGGGAGCGCTGCCGTGCGTGGCTTCAAAGACGGCTTTTTTATCCCCGATATTCGCACCCGGGGCTACCCCCAGCCCGCCGACCAGCCCGGCACAGAGGTCGCTGAGGATATCGCCATACAGGTTGGGCAGGACAATCACATCATATAGCTCCGGTTTTTGCACCAGCTGCATACACATATTGTCCACAATCCGGTCTTCGAACTCGATGTCCGGGTATTGTTTGGCGACTTGCCGGCTGACTTCCAGCCATAAACCGTCGGTGTGTTTCATGATATTGGCTTTGTGGACGCTGGTGACTTTTTTACGGCCGTTTTGGCGGGCGTAATCGAAGGCAAACTTCACAATCCGCTGGGATCCTGCGACCGAGATGGGCTTGATGCTGATGCCGGAATTGGGGCGAATCTGCCGTTTGCTGTGGCTGTTAATCCATTGCACCAGCTCATTTACGGCATCGGTCCCTTTTTCAAATTCGATGCCGGCATACAGGTCTTCGGTGTTTTCCCGGACAATCACCAGGTCGATATCTTCATAGCGGCTGCGGACGCCCTGGTAACTCTTGCAGGGCCGCAGACAGGCATAAAGATCGAAATGCTGGCGGAGGTGGACATTGATGCTGCGAAAACCGGTGCCGACGGGGGTGGTAATGGGAGCTTTGAGCGTAACCTCTGTTTTATCAATGGATTGCAGAGTTTGATCCGGAAGGGGCGTACCGGCGGTAGCCATGATATCCACGCCCGCCTCCTGGATGTCCCACTGGATTTTAGCCCCTGCGGCATCGACGCAGCGCCGGGTCGCCTCGGCGATTTCCGGCCCGATCCCATCCCCGCGTATTAACGTAACCTTATGCAAAATAAGGACCTCCGTTCTTTTTGGTACATAATCTTATCTACCTTTACACTGTCAAAAGAATATGAATGCTACAGATTCGACCCCCGGCTGTCAATCAAATTGCACCTGAACCTCCGCGTCCATCCGACCCGCTTCTTTTTCAAGGGAAAGACTAGCCCGCATTTCTCACGGACTTTCGATTTTCAGCGGTCTTTTTGCCCGCCTTCTTCGTTCTCGTCGCTATCTGTCCTCAACATATATAGTTATATGCCTGCGGAAGATAGTTCCTGCGGCCTCGAAGGCGGATCAAAAATTCGCGCTGAAAACAGACAGTTGATGTTGGCGAACGGGTAAATAGTACATAAGACATGTTGAAACATTGAGTTATCACTATATTTGTCAAAATCCCGTGAGAAATGCGGGCTAGGAAACAATAAAAAGACCTGTTCCTTTGGGGAGAGGAACAGGCCTTTTAGTAACGAAAATGAGATATACAGGATTATTCTGCAGCAGGGAGAGAAGCGACATAGTTTCCGCCGGCCATAATCACAGCCGCCAGGATCAAGACCAAAATGGAAAGATACATTTGATTTCGAGGTTTCCCATAAACCCCTTTCCATTCACCGCCGATGAAGCCGACCGATTGATTGCCGATCATCTGGGAGGCCTGCTGAATGCCGAAGCCGATGGAGGCGCCCATGGCACCGATACTGAGCATGCCTTTGCCCATCAGTACCACCGCAATAATCGTGTTCAATCCCATCAGGATGGAGAGCAGCAGTTCTTTGGGACTGCTGGCCAGCACGGCCCAGGATTTATGCTTGGTCATCAGAAAGGCCGGATAGAGAATATTGATCGCCGCTCCACCGATGATCCCTACGGCCCAGACGGCAAACGTCTCAGCAACTATGCTGGGAACATTGTGGGCTAACATGGCCTCTTTGATCGGGCCCTGGCTATAGACAAACGACAAACTCATGCCTGCCGAAGTAATCCCTGCGATAACAGCCATAATCAAACCCGCCGTAAAACTGCCGGCTTTTTCATCTGCCTTCTTTTGCAAAACCTTATCCCGGCCCAGACCGGCAAAGGAAACCAGAACCACCCCCACCAGCATCACCACCACACCGGCCATGACCATCAGGCCGGCGGGCGAGGTAATGTCTTTGGCATCCTTAAACAGGCCCGAACCCTTAAAGATCATGGGAATCATCACACCGGTCGAAACGCCCAGGCCGGTCAGAATGCCGCCGGTCAGGCAGAAGCCGATGCGGACAAAGCACAGAAAACAAAGGACGTTGGCAATGCCCCAGCTTAACGACCAGGCATTCGATACCAGTAGCGCATGACGGTTACTATCCCAGACGGATTTATAGACTTCCAACGCATTCGGGCAATAATATAAAGTGATGATCCACGGTGCCACCACCAGGCCGATGACCATGGCGACGAATCCGAAATGTTCGTATTGATATTTTTTCATCAGTTTGATCGGCCAGCCGCCGCTGCCCATCCATAACCCGGCCAGGACCACCAGGAAAATCCCTAAGAACTGTTCTGAACTCATTTAGTATCCTTTCGCTTGAATAGTAATCATCTATCATCGGAACCGATGGAACATTTTTTTAGACGCCCGGCAGATAACCGGTACCGAAATGGGCCGTGGACTCATTGCGGAAATCGGAGATCAGCGACATCAGGTTGGTCGTGCCGCCATCGACCACGATCGTCTGGCCGAGGATATAGCGGGAATCCTCCGTACAAAGAAATACGGCGACCCGGGCGATATCCAGCGGCGTACCGTAATGGCCGACCGGGATGGCATTGGCGGCCCATTTTTTTTGGTCTTCCAGATTGAAGTCCTTTACGACCTTGCTGTAGTTTTCCACCGGCACGCAGCCCGGCGCCAGGGCGTTTATGCGAATCCCCTTATGGCCGACTTCCATCGCCAGCGACCGCGTAAAGGCGATAATCGCGCCCTTGGTCCCGGCATATACCGAATGTTCCGGCGCCCCGGAGACGCCGTGAATCGAGGTGATATTGACGATCTGGCCGGGTTTGTTCTTTTTGGTCAGTTCTTCAATCACCCGCTGGCACAAAAAATACTGCGCCTTAATATTCACATTGTACATCCACTCGAACTGATCCACCGATACCTTGCGGATGGGCATGTTAAAGGTGATCCCGGCATTGTTGACCAGGCAGTCGATCCCGCCCAGGAACTTGATTGCCTTATTGCCGAAATCGATCACTTCGTCCACCTTGGAGAAGTCCGCTGCATAGGCAGTCGCCTTGCGGCCCATGTCCTCGATCTCTTTGACCGCACTTTTGGCGCCGGCGCTGGAATGGGCATAATGCAGCACCACATCCGCGCCCTGGCGGGCAAACTCCAGCGCGATCTCCCGCCCGATCCCCGTCCCGGAACCCGTTATGATGGCTTTCTTGCCTGCTAATCTGCCTTTGTCACTCATGGTTTCATCTCCTGTGTTAAATCCGTTTGATTATTCCTGATAACAACTTTGTATATGATGGGGACACTAAACCAGCAGCTCGGCGATCTGGATCGCATTCAGAGCCGCGCCTTTCCGCAGTTGATCGCCCGAGACCCACAGGTTGATCCCCTTCTTATCCGGCAGCGATTCATCCTGGCGGATCCGGCCGACAAACACATCATCCTGGCCGGTCGCGTCCAGCGGCATCGGAAAACGGTTGCTCTCCCGGTCATCCATGATGGTTACGCCCGGGGCCTGATGCAGGATATCCACCACATCTTCTTCCTTCATCGGCCGCTCGAATTCCAGGTTGATGCTCTCGCAATGGGCCCGCAAAACCGGCACGCGCACACAGGTGCAGGTAATCGCAATCGTGCCGTCATTAAAAATCTTGTGGGTTTCGTGCACCATCTTCATCTCTTCGGTGTTGTACCCGTTGGGGCCGATATCGCTGTTGTGGCTAAAGAGGTTGAAGGCATACTGGCATTTGAACACTTTCGGTGCGGCGGGCTTGCCGTCCAGCACATCCCGCGTCTGGTTCTTCAGTTCTTCCATCGCCTGCCACCCGGCCCCGCTGGCGGCCTGGTAGGTGCTGACCACCATCCGCTTGACCGGATTGGCCTGATGCAGCGGCCAGACCGGGACAATCCCGATAATGGTCGAGCAGTTCGGATTGGCAATGATCCCTTTGTGGTTATGCACTTCCTGCGGATTGATCTCCGGGATGACTAGCGGGACGTCCTCCTGCATCCGGAACGCCGAGGAATTATCCACCACCACCGCCCCGGCCTTCACGGCAGCCGATGCAAATTTCTTGCTGATCGAACCGCCCGCGGAAAACAAGGCAATGTCAACTTCGTTAAAACTGTTTTCCGTCAGTTCCTCTACCGTATATTCTTTCCCCAGAAATTTGATTGTTTTACCCGCCGAACGAGCTGATGCCATCAGCCGATAACTGGTCGCCGGAAAATTCCGCTGCTCCAGTATCGCCAGAAATTCCTGCCCCACCGCCCCGGTCACACCTACTACCGCTACATTGCAAACCATACAATTCCTTTTCAACAAACACTATAAAAATACGCTGTTTTATATCAGTTATTCACTGATTTGGCTGATTCTATCCTGAAATTTGCCAAAAACAAGCAAGTTTTCGGAGGGTTAGAAGGGGGTTTTCCTGAAATTCTAATTCTTCCGTTTTCCCTGGATGAACTCCTCGGTCATCGTGTAGGCCTCTTCATCCGTGAATTGTTTCGGCGGATGCTTGGAAAAATAGGCCGCCGGCGAATATAAGACGCCGCCGATCCCCCGGTCCAGGGCCAGCTTGCAGCAGCGGATGGAATCAATCGCCACCCCCGCCGAATTCGGCGAATCCTCCACCGAGAGCCGCAGCTCCAGATTCATCGGCACATCCCCGAATAGCTTGCCTTCCATGCGGATGAAACATACCTTATTATCATTCTGCCAGGGCACGTAATCGCTGGGTCCGATGTGGATGTTCTGCTTGTCCAGCCGGCTGGCCGCCACCGCCTGCACCGCCTCGGTTTTCGACACCTTTTTCGACGCTAACCTGCTGCGGTTCAGCATGTTAAGAAAATCGGTATTCCCGCCGGTATTCAACTGATAGGTCCGCTCCAGCTTCACCCCCCGCTTCTTGAACAGGTCCGTCAGCACCCGGTGCGTAATCGTCGCGCCCACCTGCGCCTTGATATCGTCGCCGATAATCGGGATATTTTTGGCCTTGAATTTCTCCGCCCATTCCGGATCGCTGGCGATAAATACCGGGATATTATTGATAAACGCCACCCCTGCTTCCAGGGCACATTTCGCGTAAAAACGGGTAGCCTTCTCCGATCCGACCGGCAGATAATTCACCAGCATATCCGCTCCGGAAGTCTTGAGAATCTTGACGACCTCTTTTTGACCTAATTCCTTTTCCTGGCTGGGGATAAAGCGATAATCATCCCCGTAATCCTGCATATGTTCGGAGATGCCGTCCAGAATCTGCCCCATTCGGACCTTGATGCCGGTCTTGGGCATATCCGGACAAAAAACCAGAGTGCAGTTGGGCCGCTCGAAGATGGCCCGGTTGACATCCTTGCCCACCTTTCGCTTGTCGATATCGAACGCCGCCACCACCTCAATATCACCCGGCTTGTAACCGCCTATTTGCCAGTGCATTAAGCCGATGATTTCCTTGCCGTCCCGATTCTTATAGTATTCGATCCCCTGCAGCAGCGAGCTGGCACAGTTGCCGACTCCCACAATCGCTATCTTGATACTGGACATGAACCTGATTCTCCTTGTTGTTCTAATGCGGTTCCACACCTGGACGCAGTTAAACTTATTCCGTTTACAGGTAAGCCTGTTACCCATGAAAAGGTAATCTTCCTTATATAGAAGTGCGCCCGATGATTGTCAAGGGCAATTTCTCATGTGGCGGCGGCGGCGGAAGAAGAAAGGATAACCAATTAATAATACTGAAAAAGTGAAATTTTTACTTGACTTTGCATATTATGTGATACATACTATGTATAGAAAGTTAATAATTATTGGAGACATTACCCATGAAATTTGAACGTGAATTACTGAAAGGGGTGGCGCCGGTGATTGTGCTGGAGATTCTCTCGCGCGGTGCCATGTATGGTTACGAACTCAGCGAGGCTGTCGAGCAGCGCAGCGGCGGGATTCTGACACTGGGGCGGGGTACACTGTATCCGCTGCTCTATAATCTGGAGGCCAAGGGGCTGATCGAGGCCCAGTGGCAGGACGGCGATACCAACCGCAAGCGGCGGTACTATTCCATTACTGGCAAAGGCAAAGAAATGCTATCCGCCCAGAAGCAGCAGTGGCAGCAGCTCCAGGCCGGCGCCAATCTGGTGTTTGGTTTTGCCGGACCGCAGACAGCCATGGCGTAAAGAAAATTTGTGGAGGTACTATGGCGGGTAAAGAGCGACAGAACGAATCATTGCCGGCGTGCGTGACCGAATACATCAATCTGGTTGTCCGCAAAATCAAATACCGGCGGAAGGTGCGGCAGGAAGTGCGGCAGGAACTGACGGACCATTTCACCGACGCCCTGGCCAAATACCAAATGGAAGAGCAGCGCCAGCAGGCCGCGGAGAAACTAATCGCCGATTTTGGGGACCCCAAACTACTGGCCACACTGATCCGCCGCGGCAAGAAACGCTGCCGCCCGCTCTGGAAAAAATTGATCATCCGCAGCTTCCAGGCGGTGGGCCTTTTCATTATTTTGTTCTGCTTCTACACCTGGTGGTTTATCAGCGGCACCCCCACCATCCGAGTGGATTATGTCGCCCAGCTCAACCAGATCAGCCGGCCGGAAGTAGCCGACGAAGACAACGCCTGGCCGCACTACGAAAAAGCGGCGGACCTATATGTAGAGCCGGACGAATCCATAAAAGACCAAATCAGAATCCTGGATAAAAGCCAGGAAGGTTATAAAGATTTCAGCCAATTTACTGAAGCAGAACAAAAAGCATTATTGGAATGGATGGAACAAAATCAACCAGCCTGGAATGAATATGTAACAGGGAGTCAAAAACGATACTGTTGGATAAGGTACCAGGCAGAGAACAACTGTATGCTGGATGTAATAACGCCGAAATTGGGGCATTTAAGAGGACTGACCCGATTAGCGATCTGGCAAGCGTGGATTCATTTCAATCAGACCCAAACGGATAAGGCATTGGAACTGTGCTTGGTGATTCTTCGGGTAGGAAACCATCTCCAGAAAGAAAAAGGTACTATTGTTGGGCAACTGGTGGGATTGGGAATAAGTAAAATCGGATATTCGGAATTGATATCTTTAAGCCAGCAAACCGATGTCACCCTGTCAAAATGGGAGCAGATACAAAACGAACTGGAGACGCTTTATAAAAATGGCTATCCACTCATGGATGTGGCAAGCGAGCGACTATTTTTCCTGGACATCATCCAGAGGGTATTTACGGATGGAGGAATCGGAGGCGGACATCTGCTTCCCAATGAAATGCTGGAAAAACTAATAGGAGTCGGCAATAATTACGAGGAGACAGAGGAAAGAGTACGGCTTATTGGATTGGGTTTGATACATGCCAATCGTGAGGAGACGATAAAAAAAGCAAATGCAATTTATGACCTGCTTGAGAAGATATCAAAAATGACTCCCTATGAAATACATAAAGAAAATATTAACTATGAAAAAGAAATCCAGCATCTCTCCTACCGATATTTTTTGGTCCGAACGCTTATTCCCGCCCTGCAGCGAGTGGGGGAATTGTCTTTTAGAGGCAAGGCAATGCATGAAGCGACGTTGACGGTTTTGGCCCTGCGGCGGCGGCAGATGGAGAAGGGGGCATATCCGGAAAAGCTGGAGGAACTCGTAACAGAAGGGTACTTGCGGCAGTTACCGGAAGATCCCTATAGCGATAGCATTCTACGCTACGAAAAGCGGGGAGATGATTTTATTCTGTATAGCCTGGGCCGGAATTTTGTGGATGATGGCGGCGTCCAGCATCCGGAGGTTAATTTTGAATGGGGTGATATCGACAAAGTCGGCGACCGGGTCTTTTGGCCGGTATCTCAATAAAAAACCAAAAAAGATGCTAGCGTCAAAAGCTCTTCGCCCCCTTAGTAGGGGGGAACCAGGGCTGTTTTTGGATGGCAATGTCAACTTTTGACGGTTTTGCCAAAAATAGTTTAAGGAAGCGGCCGGTTTATCCGATATACTGGTTGTGAGGATGTCACAGTGTGTTCTGCAGGCCCGGAATCCGGGGCAGGCAGCGCAAAAAGCGGAAGAATAGAAACAGACAGGAATTGTCGGGACCGGCAAGCGGGTTCGTCCCGGGCGACCGGGCGCAGAGGCCGGCTTCCTTGTAGAAGAAAAAATAGATGTACGGCTCGGTGGAAGAATGTTTGCTTAGGTAAATAAGGAACTGGCTCGGGACTTTATTTATCCGGGATTCTCTTCTTACCCCTAGATGATGTAACCGTTTGGTACCAGAAAACCGGTTCGGCCAACCGGTTCGCGGAGATTTTAGCTCCGGAACCGAATCGCAGAATAAACACCCGGTATAAGGTGTTCGCAGTAAATGGAGCCGGCAGACGGCATGGAAAGGATCGCCAGGTGAAAAAGAAATAGCGGCACGCAGTTTTTCCGGGTAACTTTGCCCGGCAAACGGTGTCCCATATAAATAGACCTACTCAAGTGTTCCCAAGTTTTATGTTCTTATGCAGACGTCCGGGGTGACTCCCAATCTCCCGGGCGTTTTTTTTATCACGGAATCCCCCGTTTTGAGAAAACCGCAACCTTCTTTCCCAAGCCGCCGCCGCTGCCGTTTGCCGGGCGGCACTCAGTAGCTGCGAACCACCGGGGCTTTGGGCAGCACCGCCGGATCCCGGGGATTGGCGGGAAAGAGGGTTTGGCCCGGTTCGAACTGCTCGCCGAACAAAATCGTGGCGATGGAATATTTCTCGGTAACCTGGGTTACGCGAATTCGCCCGATGATATCGCCGGTCGCATTGCCCAAAATATCGCCGGTATCCGGATCGGTAATGGCCTGCGCCCTGGGACGCACCACATATTCCCGGCCCACTTCCATCCGGCGGTCCTTGCCGCCGTTGATGATCACCTGGCCGTTCAGCACGGAGGAGACCTTCGGCTGGAAGGGCTGTTCGGAAATCGCCTGCACAATTTCATTGACCGCCTGGTCCAGTACCCTGGCGGTCGCCTGCCCCATGGGAGTCTGGTAAAAGACATTACTGCCAAAGGCCATCGTATCGTAACTGTCTTTTACCTTGTTTTTTTCTTTTTTGGGATCGGGAACTTTACCCGCCTTTACTTTGGCATCCAGCCGTTTGCTGACCAGGATTTGTCCGCTCGGGGCGTCCAGAACATACAAGGTCGCGCCGATAAACGCATACCGGTTTTTTCCGAACCAGTCCCCTTCGAGAACCCGCTTCATGCCGTCGCCGGACTCAATAAAACCGAAATCCGTTATGGTCCCTTTGATGGTATATTGAACCGGATTGGTCCGGCTGGTTTCGCTGCCGCGGCGGAAAAAGGACTTGGGCGACTGGCGGTCCAGAACCGTGTAACGCCGGGTCTCTATCAGCCGCTCGATAAGCTGATCCGCCATATCATCGCCGAGTTTCCACCGGGTCTTGCCCGCGGCGCGGTTTTCAAAACTGGAAACCGTAATGACCGGTTTGCGGTATTTCGCCTCCTGGGCGGTGGAATACTTCACCGGCTGGCAGCCGGGAAGCGAACCTAAAGTCATTATTAACAAGATAATAGAAATAATAAGCTTCATTTTTCTACCGATTTTATATTTCCTGCTGATTCAACAAATGGCATGTATTTATTTATCGGCCGCTGGGAATCATTTACTCCAGTTTAATCGTTAAATCATTGCAATATATGATATTATGATTGATTGACTCCCGTAATTCCACAAGCGAGGTGAGGATAAACGACCAGATTCCGTCATTCTTCCAGATCTTCATAACCATCGAATATAAGCTATGTTATAATTTGTTCACAGCTTCCCTGACAAAAAGTGGGAAAAATTTTTCCTGTTTTAGAAAAAAATATGTATTTTTATTTGCTTCCGAGCCGATTTTAGTGTAGTATTTAGCAGACTAAATAAGTCATTTTCCTCCTCCTTTGGGCGAGAGAGAGAGAGAGTGCTAAAGTTCTTTCTCTCGCTTTTTTTTACACACACTATATAGGATATAATGGGTCAACTTTATATTTTTTGTGGCAAGAAACTTTTTCAATCATAAGTTTCTAAATGTCAAATAATTAGATTTCCTGCCAGCCTTCCCGGTATGTTCGCCGCAGAAGCTGATTTGCCTCAGGAACATTGGTAAACGACAGGTTTTGGCTATCCCATTCCAGCGTTTTGCCGGCAAACCGGTTCGCCACATTCCCCAGCAGCACTGCCTCGCTCAACGGTCCGGAAAAGTCGAAATTCGTCGAGCCGTTACCGCCGTTCAGGCAGGCATCGACCCATTGTCCGTAATGATCGACCTGCTTCTCCTCAAGCTTCGTCCGGTTATAATCCTTAAACTTCTCCACCGGGAACAGTTGGGGACCTGCTACATGCGGTATCAACAGCACCCCTTCTTCGCCAATCAGGATGGACCCCTGGGCGGGCATCGGCATATCGGGAGGCATCTGGGCCAGCTCCCGCGGCGGCTGCTTGCCGCCGTCATACCAGGTCGCCTTAATGGTCTTATCCACCGTCATTTCCGTTCCCGGAAATTCATAATGAATGATCTCCCAGCCCGGCCAGGTCTCATCATTGATCCCGGATATCTCCGCCAGCACACTCGTCGGCGCTCCCACCTTCAAGAAAGTAAACACCGGGTCAAATATATGACAGCCGAAATCTCCCATCGCCCCGCACCCGAAATCCTGCCGCGCCCGCCAGTTAAACGGCGCATAAACCCCTGTCTTATAAGGTCTCATCGGTGCCACTCCAATCCACAGATCCCAGTCCAGATTTGCCGGTACCGGATCTTCCCCTTCCGGCCGGGTCAATCCGCCCTGCGGCCAACTGGGTGCGCTGCTCCAGGAATGCCATTCCTTAACCTTGCCGATGGCCCCATCCCTGAGCATCTGCACCGCCATACGATACGCCACATGCGAATGAATCTGTATCCCCATCTGCGTAACCACCTTCGCCTGCCGCGCCGCCAGCGTCATCTGCCGGGCTTCATATACCTCATGCGCCAGCGGCTTCTGACAATACACATGCTTGCCTTTCTTGATTGCCGCCATCGCGATCGGGGCATGCATATGATCCGGTGTCGAGACATTCACCGAATCAATTTTATCCCCCTCTTTTTCCAGCAATTCCCGCCAGTCACGATACTTACGTGCATTCGGCAGCCCCGCCGCCGCCTGATTCAGATTATTCTCATCCACATCACAGATCGCCACCACGTCCAGCTTGCCGCTGGCCAGCAGGCATCCCATATCCCCGCCCCCCATCCCGCCTACACCGATACAGGCGTGCTGCAGCTTGCCGTTGGCGGACTGACCAAAGTTCAAACGGGGCATAATCAGGGGAAAGGCGATACTTCCGGTAATCGCCTGCTTAATGAACGTTCGACGGGTTACTTTTTTACTCATAGACATTACTTCCTCATAATAAACGTATATGATTCCAGTTTCGCTAAATTGCTTTAATCTTAGGGATATTCGGCCTTTACACTCGTGGTGATCCCGCCCCGCGCGGAAAAATCAGCTGTAATCTTCATTCGCCGGGGCCGGGAGGCCTTGACCAGATCATCCAGTATCTTATTTGTGACCGCTTCATAAAAAATCCCCTGATTCCGGTACCCTTGCAGGTAATATTTCAGGGATTTCAGCTCAAGGCAAACTTGATCCGGTATATAGCAAATATGAATCGTGCCGAAATCCGGCTGGCCGGTACGCGGACAGACACTGGTGAATTCCGGGCAATCAATATTAATCTCATAATCCCTTTCCGGGCATGGATTTGCGAAAGTTTCCAACGGGCCGGCTGCACTCATCTATTGTTTGTGCTCCATTAACTGGTTATAAATCAATACATTCTTCTTTATATAGAGATATAGTTTAATCGCCCAGGTTAGGAATGACAAGAAAATCAATAAATAAGATTACTTCGCCTCCCCGGCCCAGGGCAATCGTCCTGCTCAGCGGCGGGCTGGATTCCTATACCACCGCCGCCATCGCCCTCGAACAGGGCTTTCAGCTCCATGCCCTGACCGTATCCTATGGCCAGCGGCATAGCTGCGAACTGGATGCCGCCCGCCAGGTGGTACAAAAGCTGGGGATTACCGACCATAAAGTAATCGCTCTCGACCTGCGTTTGTTCGGTGGTTCCGCCTTAACGGCGGATATCCAGGTGCCTAAGGCTGGAAAAATTTCGGAAAATCATATCCCCGCCACCTATGTTCCCGCCCGCAATACCATCCTGCTATCCCTGGCCCTGGGCTGGGCGGAAGTTGTCGGGGCCTTTGATATTTTTATCGGGGCCAATGCCGTTGACTACAGCGGTTATCCCGATTGCCGTCCGCAGTATATCTCCGCTTTTGAAAACCTGGCGAATCTAGCCACCGCCGCCGGGGTCGAAAAAAAAGGTGCCTTCCACATCCACGCCCCCCTGATCCGCATGACCAAAGCCCAGATCATCACCCGCGGACACGAACTGGGTCTGGATTATTCCCTTACCCATAGCTGCTATGATCCCGACGAGCAGGGCCGGGCCTGCGGCCAATGCGATTCCTGCCGGCTGCGGCTGAAAGGTTTCCAGGAGGCAAACCTCGCCGACCCAATTACTTACAGAAAAGGGCAAGCCAAATGAATAGCTTCGAGCGTTATATCGGGATGGTCAACGGCCAAAAAGTGGATTGTGTACCCCGCATACCCATTTTGATGCACTTTGCCGCTAAACATATTAACGCCTCCTACGCGGATTTTGCGGGTAATTATCAGGTACTGGTGGAAGCCAACCACCGGCTGGTGGAGGATTTCGGCTTCGACCAACTGGACGTGATGTCCGATCCCTGGCGGGAAACCACCGGTTTTGGGGCTAAAATCGAATATTTACAAAATACCGTGCCCCGCTGCCTTCATCATCCCCTTGCAGACAGTAAGGATTTATCCCGGCTGGCAAAGCCTGATCCTTATCACAGTGAACGCATGTTGAACACGGTAAAGGCCATTCAGGATTACAAAAAAATCGGCTGGCAAAAGTATTCTATCACCGGCTGGGTGGAGGGACCTGCCGCTGAGGCGGCGGATCTGCGCGGTGTAACGAACTTTATGATAGATCTGTATGATGATGAAAAGTTCGTCGGGGAATTGATGGACCTTTGTATCGAAAACGCGATAAACTACGCCCTCGCCCAGATCAAGGAGGGAGCTGACACCATCGGCATCGGCGATGCCATTGCCAGCCAGATTTCGCCCGATATGTACCAGCGTCTGGTACTGCCGCGGGAAAAAAAACTCGTCCAGACCATTCAGCAGGCTGGCGGTCTGGCCCGGCTGCATATCTGCGGCAATATCAATCATCTGCTGCCCTTCATCGCCGAACTGAACATCAACATCATCGATTGCGACTGGATGGTGGACATGGAACAGGCTCGCCGGATCCTCGGTCCCCGCGTTACGCTGACGGGCAATCTCGATCCGGTCAATGCCGTCATGCGTTCCACCTCCGAAAAGATTCGCCGGGGTTTTCAGGACATCTATCACAAAGTCGGCAATCCCTACTTTGTCAACGCCGGCTGCGAAATCCCCGTCGGCACGCCGCGGGAAAACCTTCAGGCGTTGTGTGATCCCATTCCTGCCATGTAAACTACGTACAGGAGGACCTGACCATGAAATGTTATATAACGGATGGCTCCGGGATTCAGAATCTCTCGTTAGCCAATCGGCCCGAACCTACCGAACCGCCGCCGGGTGAGGTCCTGGTGGAGGTACACGCCGTTTCGCTCAATTACCGCGACCTGATGGTAGCCAATGGCAAATACGGCAAGAAAGATCCTATTATTGCCGGTTCCGATATGGCCGGTGTGGTAACTAAGGTGGGGCAAAATGTTACCGAATTCAAAGCCGGGGATCGCGTTCTCAATGCCCCCTTCCGCTGCTGGCCGGCAGGCACGCTCCGGGAAGAATGGGCCAAAACCTTCATCGGCGGCAACGGGGTGGATGGGGTACTGGCGGAAAAAATTACCTATCCTGCCGCCTCACTGGTGAAAATCCCCTCTCATCTGAGCTTCAAACAGGCTGCCACCTTCCCCATCGCCGCCCTGACCGCCTGGTCGGCGGTGGTCACGCACGGCCGGGTTCGGGCGGGCGACTGGGTTCTGGTCCACGGAACCGGAGGGGTGTCCCTCTTTGCCCTGCAAATCGCTAAAATGCACGGCGGGCGCATCATCCTGAGCACCTCCAGCCAGGAAAAAGCCGCCATAGTAGGGGAAAAATACCAGGTCCAGGAAACCTTTGATTACAACCGGGAAAACTGGCCCGAACTCATTCAAGAAATCACCGCCGGTCATGGAGCGGATATCATCGTCGAAGTGGTCGGTGGCGCCTCGCTGGCAAAGTCGATTCAGGCCGCGGCCTATGGCGGCCGGGTGGCCCTGATCGGGGTGCTGGGCGGCACGGATAGTGCGATCAACGTCCGGCATATGCTGGCCCGTCAGGTAACGGTGCGCGGTATCTTTATGGAATCAACCCAGGAACTGCGCAGCCTGGTCCGGTCCTGGGAATCCGCCGGGCTTTACCCGCACATCGACCGCAGCTTCCCCTTCGAGCAGGCCCAGCAGGCCTACCAATACCTCCAGTCCCAAAAACACATCGGCAAAGTGGTAATCGAACTGAAATCATAAAGGTATGGGAAAACAAGTACGTGACTTTACGAATCAGTGAAATATTTTATTCCCTCCAGGGCGAAGGCCGGCTGGCGGGTGTCCCTTCGGTTTTTATCCGCCTGGCCGGCTGCGACCTCCGCTGCCTCTGGTGCGACACCCCGTATGCCCTCCGCGCCGAACAGGGCCAGGCCCTTTCCCTCGAACAAATTATGGACCAGATCAGTGCCTTTGATTGTTCGCATATAGTAGTAACCGGCGGCGAACCGCTGCTTGCCCCGGAACTGCCCACCCTCCTGCAGGAATTGAAAAACCGAAACAAACATATCACCCTGGAAACTTCCGCCACCCAGTACCGGCCGGTCATCGCGGATCTGGTCAGTATCAGCCCCAAGCTGGCCCATTCGATCCCCCACACCGGCCCGTACGCGGAATTCGCCCCCATCCACAAAACCCGCCGCCTTAATCTCGAGGCCATCCAGCATTTTATGGACCATCATGACTATCAGTTTAAATTTGTGGTAGGTAGCCGGGCCGATCTGGAGGAGGTGGACCAGATTTTAGCGAAACTGCGAAATGTCAACCGGGACCGTATTATGCTCATGCCCCAGGCCCGAACCCGACAGCAGCATCGTACGGCCGGTCCGTTAGTGGCCCAGCTATGTCTCGAAAAGGATTTTCGTTACTGCCCGCGCCTCCATGTGGAACTCTGGGGCAACCGGCGGGGCAAATAAAGCCGGCCAGCCGGTTCCAAAGCTGGTCTTGATTCCCGCACTATTTCATGGTATGGTCTGAGCCGGGAAAGCGAACGATAAACAAGATATGCTGGATTATGAGAATGACTGAATATGTATTCCTGAATAATGCCCTGACCGACTCCGATCAGGCAGCCGTCAGTATCCACGACGCCGGCCTGCTGCACGGCATCGGCCTGTTTGAAACCATGCGCAGCTATGGCGGCCGGGTATTCCGACTGGACGACCATCTGGACCGGCTTTTTCACTCCGCCGCGGCCCTGAATATCCCCGTTACCCAGCAAAAGCTGGAGATCGAAAACGGGATTGGCGAACTGCTGGGGGCAAACCAGCTTACCGATGCCCGCCTGCGCCTGACCCTCACCCGCGGCAATATCAAAAATGCCTCACCCGAGAACCCCACCCCCTCCAC